>JAHJCW010000076.1 GCA_018812885.1 bacterium
CTATATTATTACCTATTTGGATTCTTGTTTACAAAACCTTACAACCTATCTCAAATTTCATAGTTAATGATATAATGCGAATGACAGAAGGTGAACATCATACAGAAAGTATTCGATTTTTTATTTATGAAGTACCAAAAGTATTGTTACTATTAATATTGATAATATTTTTTGTTGGTATTATTCGTACTTGGTTTTCTCCTGAAAAAACCAGAAAAGCATTAGAGGGTAAATCGCTATTTACAGGAAATATATTAGCAGCACTTTTGGGTATAATTACACCATTTTGCTCTTGCTCAGCTATCCCATTATTCTTAGGATTTGTCGAAGCAGGGATACCAATAGGTGTGACCTTTTCATTTCTTATAGCCGCACCAATGATTAATGAAGTAGCGGTAATATTATTAATTGGTTTGGTTGGTTGGAAGGTTACTGCAATATATATTGGAACAGGACTTACAATCGCAATTTTTTCAGGATGGTTGATTGGAATATTAAAACTGGAAAAATATGTTGCTGATTGGATATATCAAATAAAAGCCAATCAATCTGAGTCAATATCCAAGAAACTAATGATTACTGACCGTATTAATGCAGGAATGGTTGCCGTAAAAAATATTGTTGGAAAGATTTGGATATATATTGTCGTTGGTATAGCAGTAGGAGCAGGGGCACACGGTTTTATCCCCGATGAGTATTTATCTGAGTTAATGAATAAAGCACATTGGTATTCTGTCCCATTGGCGATTTTAATAGGAGTGCCACTATATTCCAATGCAGCCGGAATCATTCCTATTATAAGTGTCTTAATTGAAAAGGGCGTATCGCTTGGTACTGCTTTGGCATTTATGATGTCAGTAATTGGATTATCTCTACCAGAAATAATAATTTTGAAAAAGGTATTAAAAACACCACTTATTGTGGCTTTTGTTGGAATCGTTGCGATTGGAATTGTAATAGTTGGTTATGTTTTAAATTTGCTTTATTAAAAGTTAAGATACATTATTTTATCACTGTTAAATATACCCACATTGTGGATTCGTTTTTTGTGGACACAGAAGAATAAAATTTCCTAATTATCCTCGACAAAACCCTTTTTGACGCCAAATATGGTTTTTATTGAGAGAAATAGGCACTTATTATGCACAAAGAATTGCAGCGTATAAGGGTGGGGATCCACCGTCACAAGGCAAAGGTCGGCAGTTCGAGCTTACCCATCACCCACAATAAAAAACACCGCTGAAAAGCGGTGTTTTTGTCAAACGTCAAAGAAATTCTATTCACTTGGTTATTCCTTGAATAGAAATGTTTTTGCTACGCTCAATCGATTGTAGAGCAAGATAGTTATCGCCGAACTTTTCCAAATTTCCCATTTCAGTATCATATTGATCGAAATGTCTTTCTTCATCTTCGACAAGGGATTCAAAGAGTTTTTTCGAAACAGAATCTGCATTTTTTGCACACTCATTTGCCCAATTATTATAATCATGGGCACTTTCAGTTTCCATTTTTGTGGCTAATTGCAGCATTTCTTTCGCATCGCGAATTTTCTTAACATCAGTAGATGCTTTCAACTCCACTTCACCTTTTAAGAATAAAATTCTTTCGGCTATCGTTTCGATATGCAACATTTCATCAATGGAAGTGCGTTTAAATAAGCTGGCTAATAAATCATATCCCTGATCGTCACAATGAAAATGGAAATACATATATTGATGTACAGCCGCCAGCTCGTCTGCGACTGCTTTGTTTAATGATTCGATACTTTTTTCTTTCATATCCTTTTAAATCCTAATCTGATTTTCTAATAACGATTTGAGTGATGTCGTTTTAGGTGCCTTTCTTCTAAAATAATTTTCATATTTATACAATAAATTTACAGTCCATGTACGAATAAGAACATAAATAATATCACACGAACATTAGCAAGCTGAGAGCCATCACTACCATACCGGCAATCAGACCGTAAATAGCAATATGATGTTCACCAAATTCTTCGGCTGTCGGCAATAATTCATCTAAAGAAATGTAGACCATAATTCCTGCTACGCCCGCAAAAACGATTCCGAAAATAGCCTCGTTGAATATTCTTAATAATAAGAAATAACCAATAATTGCTCCAACTGGTTCAGCCAAACCGGAGATAAAGGAATAGGTGAACGCTTTTTTCCGGTTTTTTGTGGCAAAGTAAATCGGAACAGAAACGGCAATGCCTTCTGGGATGTTATGAATAGCTATCGCAACAGCGATGCTTACACCTAATGCCGGATCCTGCAATGCTCCAACAAAAGTAGCCAACCCTTCAGGAAAATTGTGTATAGCGATTGCTAAGGCTGAGAACATCCCCATCCGCATTAATTTTTTATTATGAATTGTATCATCGGAATCGAAATCTTCGATGTTCTTAAGTTCATGTGGATTCTCATATGACGGAACTAACCAATCAATTAGGGCAATTAGAGCAATTCCGCCAAAAAAAGCTATAACTGTAAGCCAATAGCCCGGTTTGTATCCATACAGTAGTGATAAAGAATCTTTAGCTTTGGGGAATATTTCGATGAGAGATACATATATCATTACTCCGGCTGAAAACCCAAGTGATCCTGCTAAAAATTTGGGATTGAAATTCTTTGAAAGGAAAGCCATTACGCTTCCTATTCCGGTGGACAAACCAGCGAAAATTGTAAGCCAAAGTGCAAATAAAAAGTTTTCTGAATTCATTATTTATTTAAAATACAATTAAAATTCCTATATTTCAACAAAAC
>JAHJCW010000077.1 GCA_018812885.1 bacterium
CCGGGATGGCGGAATTTGGTAGACGCGCTAGATTTAGGATCTAGTCTCCCTTTGGAGGTGAGGGTTCGAGTCCCTTTCCCGGTACTAATCTGCACTTTGTTCCAAATGGCAATGTTTTATAATTAAAATGTATAGAAAACCATCAAGGTTTTGAAAACCTTGATGGTTTATAGTTTATTTTGACAGGTCTTTTACTAGTCCACCAAACCGTTTATCAATATGAAATCCTTTATTATAGAATAAACCGGCCTGGAAATATCCTACTGTGATATACTTGTATCGTTTATTTTTTAAACGATTAAATAATTCATCTAATAACATGCTACTCAAATGCCGTTTCTGATATTTTGGGTGAACAGCTATCCTTTCGAGATATGCACAATAATCATCTGTTTTAATCCAATAAACGCCACCAATTAGTTGGTTGGCTGAATTAATAATAAATAAAAATTCATGTTGTTGGTTGAAAACTGCAGTTAAGTTTGAGTTGAGTAATAATGTTTGAAATTTGGCAATTTCCTTTGGATGAGCAGGTTGGCGAATTTGATGATTTTCACCAAAATTATCACAAATAGCAGAAATCAATTCTAATTTTCCTTCCGAACCAGAATCCCAAATAAATTCTTTACCTACTCCTTCAGCATCGATATGCTCAAATAATAATCGAGTAATAAAATATTCATCATTGTTAGAAAGTTTGATCTTCTTATGGATTTCATTTATATACTCATCAAGATTTTCTGTTAATATAGTTTTTGCACGTAATCCTTTTTGTAATATCAATAATTCATTCTTGACGGATTGTTTTGAGTCTTTAAAAGCAGTCATTAGAAAAAAGCGAATTCGTGTTTCCGGATAATCATCAATTAAACTTCCAAGATCATAATCAGAATATAGTTGTTGGATAGTTGAGCCACGAGCTTCAATAGTTGCATTTGGATTAAGGTTTAACCATCGTTCGTATCTAAGAGAAGCAAAAACCACTTGTTTAGTAAGTAAACCGTTATCGTTAATGTCGGAAATAAATTTCCGAATTCTACTTTTAGTTAAGTTGTATTTATTTGCTTTATTTTTACAAGATTCCCTATCTAATTCTTTTATTAATATTTTTAATTGTTCGATACCTTTTTTAATGGATATAGTTTGTAAAAAAGCACAAAATACTACTTCCCAATCTCCAACGTGTTTTAATCCTGAATATCTGTTTTCCGATTCGATAATGAAATCTTCGTATAAAGAAATGATCATTGATGTTAATGTATTAACAGGAGCGCGGTCAGAGATGGATATTAACCTTGTCCCGACGGCATAATCGTGCTCGGGAATAATTAAATTTTTTGAAGATGAATTGGCAATATAGTAATTAAAATTTGAACGTCGGTAAAAACTGAAATAAGCCATTACTCCATTCCAAATAAAATGCAACCACCTAAGTTGCCACAAATCTGTATTTTCTTGCGAATCAATTTGATAACGATTTCTTTCAAGATATTGGTATAGAGTTTCACCTTGCACATATTCTTCGGTAAATATCTTGTATTCTGGCCAATATCCACCAAAATCTTCTACAAGTTTACTTCCTCGACTTGATGACCCTGTAGTAATTAGCCACTTTACTTCATTTTGAATAAAATCATCTGTTTGTTCTTCGTTTAAATTGATTACAAAATTATGGTTATTATGATCTCGAGTTTGTGTAGTTACGCGAAATACACTTTTACCGTGATTCCGTCCTAAAAACATTACCCATACACCTCTTAATTGTATATCATCGAGTTGTACTATGTGATGGTTGGATAACAGAAATATGGCTTCTTTTAACAATTGTGTCTTTGAAATAGCAGACAATAGTGTTTCTAGATATTGATCTTCCACATTAGGATCAAATACAATAGTTTCTTTCCATGAATACTCTTCTCCGGATTCTTGATCGATAGCTATATTACGATTCGGACCTAACCATTTACGGAAGCCGGAAACTAGCTTTTCAATAGCTATATTTGTTAAAGATATTATATTATCAGGAGCAGAGGACAAATTCCATTTTACAAGTTCAGATCTTGTCCATCTGTAATCGGTAGGGTGTATAATTCCGTAATCAGTTATAGTATTTAATAATGCTTCAATAAAAGATAATTGCTGCGGATTTGTATTACTAATTTCGTGACGTAATTGTGATAATTTGTTAAGAATAAATCTGAAATGTTCTTCTTTTAATACGCGTATATCTAATGTTATATCTTTTAATGTTTTAGGGTCATCTGAAGTCAAATATATTTCCGATAGTAATTCAATGAATAATGCACCACTAATATTGGGCGTTAAAATTTCAATTGCTTTTACACGTGTTTTAAATGAAGGATGAAATCTTAATCTTGTTAGTAGAATAATTGCAATATCAATAAGATCAATTTTATCACTTACTAATATTTTTGAAAAATAATTAATTGCGGTTGAGAGATTATAATCATATTCATTAAGATCGGAAGAGCACACG
>JAHJCW010000078.1 GCA_018812885.1 bacterium
AATGCTTTTCAAGATTTAAACGAATTGCATCTAAGTCTTTATATAACTTTGGAAATGCCGTTTCTAAAGATTCAGATTTATCATCAGGTGCTTTGGTGGATTCATTTAGCGGAAGTGGTGTACGAAGACCTGCGACAACATCCTCGCCTTGCGCATTTCGCAACCACTCACCATAAAATTTATTGTCGCCGGTTGCCGGATTACGCGTGAAGGCAACCCCGGTTGCCGAATTATTCCCGAGATTACCGAAAACCATTGCCTGAACATTTACAGCCGTACCCCATTCTTCTGGAATATTCTCAATTTTTCGGTAACTTACAGCACGCTTTCCATTCCAGCTCTTGAAAACAGCACTAATGCCGCCCCAAAGTTGTTCCATGTGGTCATCGGGGAATTCCTTGCCAAGAATTGTTTTAATTTCATTTTTAAACTGCTCAGTTAGATATTTCCAATCATCGGCATTTAAATCAACATCTGATTTATAAATATTTTTATTTTTATATTCTTCGAGAATGGTGTCAAAACGGTGACGTATTCCATAGCCATCTTTTGTTTCAATTCCTTCAGCCTTCTCCATGACCACGTCGGCATACATTGTAATTAGCCGACGATAGGCATCGTAAACAAAGCGTGGATTCTTTGTTTTTGTAATTAATCCTGGAATTGTTTTGCTGGTTAATCCGATGTTCAATACCGTTTCCATCATACCCGGCATTGAGCGTCGGGCACCGGAACGTACAGACAACAATAGTGGATTATCGGCATTACCAAATCCCTGTTGCATAATTTCTTCTGTTTGTTGAATGGCTTGATTTGCCTGTCGATCTAATTCAGAAGGATATTTTAATTTATTATCATAATAATAGTTACAAACTTCAGTAGTAAGCGTAAACCCGGGAGGCACCGGAATACCTAAGCTAGTCATTTCCGCCAAGTTGGCGCCCTTGCCACCTAATTCATTTTTCATTTTTGTGTTTCCGTCAGCTTTTCCGCCGCCAAAAAAATATACATATTTAGACATCTAAATTCCTTTTTTATAGTTTAATATAGACTATAAAGTTATCGTTAATTAACATCATAATTCAATAAAAGTGTAATGGTCCTATAAAACAAAAGTACTTCTAAATACAAATAAACACTTATAACACTACACAGAAATCATTTTGGAAGTGTCAAGGATTGGTAAGGATTGAGGAATTTATTGAAATAGTGTAAACCCTATAAAGAAAATGGGAAAACACCCGATTGTATTAATAATTAAAAATTAAATAGTTTTCACTCATATCAAACAATTGCTAATATTTACGTTGTTGTTTTCATTATGAATGCATTAATTTGACTAAAATTTAATAATTATAAAAAAATGATTAAAAAAATCACCATTTTAAGTATTATAATTCTTTTTACCCTTCTCTTTATTTATTGTACTACAGATGACTCAACGATACTTGGACCGTTTGGAAATGCCGATAAATATATAACTGTGACGAATTTTACAGTAGACAAAACATTTTTGTATTCCAATGGTGACACGGCTTTTGTAAGCATTAAGGTCTTAGATGTTGACAATTCTCCCGCAATAGGATTAATCGTTGATTTTGGTGCACAATTTGGGAGCATTACGGAATCTGATACAACAGATTCTAGTGGAATTGCTATAGCGATCTTTATCTCGGATGATAATACTGGTGAAAATATTATTACGGCTGATACAGGCATTAAAAAATATGAACTGTATTTGCATATTGTACACTATCAACCTGAATATGTTGAATTATTTGCTGAATCCCCCATCTTGCTTGCAGACGGTATTTCATCAACAATAATTACAGCAGTGTTTAAGGATAGCGTGGGCAATCCAATGTCGGGTATTACTGTAAGATTTTCTACAACGTTTGGAACTCTTCGTAGTCATATTGAAATAACAGACAACGAAGGTGTTGCCTATACAGAACTTATAAGTAGTACAGCCACTGGAATAGCACTTGTCACGGCATCATCATACGTAACTAGTTTTGTAGAAGTTGAGATGAGAATAGATGTACCGAGTGTCCTGGAACTTTTCCCTTCTTCGCCGACTATTTTAGCCGATGGCGTTTCAAATGTAACAATAACTGCAATACCAAAAGACAGCCAGGGGAATATCATGCCAGGCGTAACGATTAGATTTAGTACAACATTGGGGACTCTTAGTCCATCTCTTACAATAACAAATTCTGAAGGAATTGCCGAGACCACACTTACAGGAGGCTCTGTAGAGGGGCAGGCATATATTACCGCCACAGCATATTTAACAAACGTAACAATAGTGAATATAATTAGCGCAATTCCTGCTGCAATTTTTTTAGAATCATCAGAAAATTCCATATTAGCCGATGGTGTGTCAACAGTGGACATTACTGCCACTGCGTATAATATTTATGGTGGAGCCGTACCTGGCGTATCTCTGGATTTCTCTACTTCTTTTGGCACCGTTAGTAGGTCACAGATTAATACCGACCAAGATGGGTTAGCAAAAATTATACTAACAAGTGCTGGAAGTATAGTTGATGTGTTTGCAACTATAAAAGCAGCTGTTACCGCCGATACAAGTGCTAATGAAAATATAAATATTCAATTAAGAGGAATAACAAGCATAACATCTATTGATTCTGCAAAAATGTCCGACTATGGAACTTATAAAGTTTTTATAAGAACGAATTTGTTTGAAACGATTCGGGGTGATAATATTAGCAGTGGCGTAGTTGAGTTTTCCTCGCCAATTGGTACAATGAATTCAACTCCAGTTCAAATAGATGAACAAGGTATAGCACTTTCAGAATTCAATGCCGAAGTATTGCCTACAAACCAATATGATATTGTCATTGATAGTGAACTTTCGGGAGCAGCAGAAGTATTCTCTAAATCCGCAGAATTTGATATTCCGGGCGCAGAAATGCTTATTAATACCATCGATGATGAAGTAATGGGAAACGGAGAAGGTTGGGCATTGGTTAAGGCAACCCTTCGAGAAATTACTGGTAAGGCAATAACTGGCACAAAAATTGAATGGGAAACGACCTTGGGTACAATAATTGGGCAATCCAAAACAAACTCTAGCGGCCATACAATAGACACTTTGCGTATTGAAAATGCCGTTAGTCAAAATACTAATGTTACGGTAACCGCCAATTACGGCAATAATATTTTCATCAGTGATATCGTAACATTTATTAAGCCAGTAAGCTCAAACCGTTTAATACTAGGATTTGAACCTGACACAACCGGCCATGGTATTATACCTTGTAATATAGACACAGCCCTTGCCGTCAGAGAGGTTGGAGTTTCTGCACAGTTTGTAAATTCTGCCGGTAACGGTGTGAATTGGGTACAAATTAATTTTAGCGTTGTTCCTACTAATTTTGCTTCTATTTGCCCAACAGACGTAACCGAAAATAATGGTCTGGCGAATGTTATGATGGTATATCCGCCTCAAAATGGTGGAGAAATAGTTCGAGTTTGGGGAGAAGCGCCAGATGGAACAAGAGGAAGCATTGATGTGATATTGCCAAAAGATGCTGCGGCGGTTGAATAAGGAGAATAGCGGAATGGCCAAAACAATCATAAAAGCAATATTTAGCATGCTATTGATTCTAAGTAGCGTATTCGCTCAACGTGAAACGGTTGGATTTGAGTATAATCAACATTCCCGCTATATTGATTCTTTGAAAACGAAATCTAGTATTTGGTCAATGTCCTATCGCAACGAGCTGCCATCCGGAACACGGGTTGCCGCATCGATAGGGTTGGATTATATGAAATTCTTTGATAATGATTCGACAACAAATCCAATTCTTAAAAGTACTAATCAAGTTTTTGTTAAATTAGAAGGGTTGCAAAAACTCTATTTTATGTATTTCAAAGGGGCGATACAATTTTACTCTGTTAAAGGCAATGCCGTTGAAACAACCGGTGGCTATAGCGAGGTCTTACATAATAATATTTATAGAATTTTTGAATTTCCGCTTGGTGCAGGGATTACATTTCCTATTGATGCTTTTGATTTTTATGTTGGATTAAATAAAGTATATTTTTATGGCACCAATGAGAAAGAAATTATCGTAAATAATGGCGGTACTGAAACAAGCCTTGGTTCAACGCCTCGCAGAACCTTTCAATCCGAATTAGGACTTGGAGCAGAGGCCACAGTTTTATATCATTTATCTGAAAATTTAGATTTTGAATTAAATTTCACGAAATACGAGGAAAAAGATTTTTCCGTTCGGTTTTCAATTTGGGGACCTTTAAAGCGAATGCTTTATATAAACTAACAAAAGAAAGCCCTGCAATTGCGGGGCTTCTTTTTAATAATTTTTCTTATAAACTTATATAGAAAACAAGACTAAAAGGTCATAAATTTTGTTGTTCTTAACCCTTATTTTTAATTCATTTTGGAGTAACCAATGTCTTCTTTAAAAACTGAATTATATCCTGAAGCGGAATCGCGACATAGTAAAATCAGTGAGAAATATCTCAAAGCAAAAAGAGCTATTAGAAATGAATGGATTAGCGGTCTTACGGGCGCATTTCTCGCGCTGTTTATTTGT
>JAHJCW010000009.1 GCA_018812885.1 bacterium
AAAATATCTCTAAATTGAATAAAGGAACTATCATTTTGAGTTGTGAATGAATAATTTAACTTCCATGGTAGTTCTCCTTGAGACGTCATCACCCCCCTGCCTTTACATGTAATATATTGTTGTTTTAATTCATCATAAGATAAATCTACTATTTCATTGATTAGGATTTCGGGCGCTTGACTACAACTTATAACAATTAATAAATTTGTAATCAGTAAAAGTAATGATTTAAAAATCACTTAATTTTTCAATGAGTTGTTGGTTTGTCGGGTCAATAGACAATGCTTTTTGATAAAATTCTTTGGCTTCGGTCTTCTTTTTCATTTTGATAAGTATATCGCCCATATGCTTTAATACTTCTGCGTTTTCACTATCAATTTCCAATGATTTATCGATATATTTATGAGCTTCTTTTGTATTACCCATCTTGAATAAAATCCACCCATAAGTATCTAAATAGGCCGCCTGATCCGGTGCTAATTCAATCGCACGACGAGCATATTTTTGGGATAATTCTATTTTTTCGCCGCGCTCAATCAAACTATAAGCAAAATTATTCAAAGCTTGTGTATCAGTACTATCTGTTTGAATTAATTGTTGATAAATTCCATCGGAAATAGTCCAATTATTTAGGTTATCATTAACGATTGCCAACACATGCAAGGTATTACGTGAATTAGGAGCAATTTGCCGCGCATTATCAAGAAATACGGCTGCCATTTTATAATTTTCTGACTGATAATAACTCATTCCGAGTAAATATTGCACGGAATAATCTTCGGGGAAATCGACAGCGGCGGGTGACAATATGGTTATAGCTTTTTCATTATCATTTTGATCAAGTGCGATTAGAGCACTATTTATAAATCCTTGCGAATTTTCCGGGAATACAATTATCATACTATCAGCATATAATTGAGCTTTATCGTATTCCAAATTCTCTCTATATATTGCGGACAATAAATGTAAACCGACAGCGTTAGTACTATCTTGTCGTAATATTTCATGAAATATTTCTATTGCTTCATCATCTCTTTCAAGTTCGTTATATAAAACTCCTAATTGAATTAAACTTTCTATAGATGAACCTTCAATTGTAATAATCTTTTTAACCAACTCGATTGCTTTTTCAGGTTTATTTAATTGAACATTTAAATCGGCATAAGCACTTAAATATTGGACATTTAAGCTATCTGCTTTTAATAATTTTCGGTATAATTCGTCAGCCTCATTGAACTTTCCCAAACGATGCATTAAATCAGTAGTTAATTCTAAAGCTTGGATGTTTTCGTTATTTAAATCATAAACATTTTTATAATATCCAATCGCTTGGTCATATCTATTTTGAATTTTTGCAAGATCACCGAGGGCAAATAAATAGTCTTCACTTTCGGGATTTAATTCTAATAAAATTTTATATTGCTCCTCTGATTTTGAAAAATCCTGAAGTCGGAAAAGTTGTTCAGCCATAACTTCTCGAGTAGTAGAATTGTCCGGATCAATCTCGATGGCAGATTCCAAATATTCCATTGATCTTTCCGGTTTATTCAAATTCCAATAGCATTCCGCCAAAGATATATAGATAGAACTTACATTCGGTTCTAGGCGCAAAGCTTCTTGTAATTCAACAATCGCCATTGCAAAGTCACCTTGATCTAAATATAGCTGACCGTCCATCATGTGTTGTAAGGCTTCAGAATTTATTTCATTCAATCCACTGGACTCATCATTGGCCTCATGTATCTTATTTTTAAAACTATCCTGTTGTAATGTTGGTGATTGTGTACAACTTATTAATAATATTATGGTTAAATATGTTAATATAAAAACAAGTCCTCTTTTTCGGTTATATCTCTTCAATTTGAATTGTCCTGTCTGTTAAATGTTATTATTAGGCACTAAACGTATTACCACCATGTTCCTTGGCATTGTACATTGCTTTATCTGCTGCTTCAATAAGTTTTTGAATTTGGTCAGAGTCTTTAGGAAATTCTGCTATTCCTAAGCTCACAGTTATTTTTATCCTTTGATTATCGAATATAAATATATTATTTGCAACATTGTTAACGATACGATCAGCAATTTGTTCGATGCTCGTTTTATCAGAATTTGATACAGCAATAATAAATTCTTCCCCACCATACCTTGCTACAACATCAATATTCCTAACACTTAAAGAAATTAAATCTGCAACTTTCTTTAAGGCAACATTTCCAGTTTGATGACCAAAAGTATCATTGATTCTTTTAAATTTATCAACATCCACGATAATTATCACTAAAGATTGATCAGCCCTCATTGCGCGGTTCATTTCGATATCTAATCGATTTAAAAATGCTCGATAATTCAATAATCCCGTAAGATTATCATGGGTTGTATTTAAATACATCTTGTGGTATTCTGATTGCCATTGGAGTAATACGTTTAGTGTTTGTGCAATCTTTTCAAGATAAAAAATGTTTATAGCAGAATATTCCTTTTCCTCAAATCTTTCTAATGCAATACATCCCGAAACATCTTGATTCACTACAAGAGGAACAGCAAGAACAGAAGAAATACTCCGTTTAGTTTTTTCATCTTCGTAAAATCGACATCTTTTCCCAAAATCTTTTTTAATATCCTTAGAATTAATAATTTGATTATCATGGATTGCCTTTGCAAAGATCGAATTCTTAAGCGGAAATACTTCATCTCTACTGATATCAAGTGAATATCCATCTACAAATTCAATTCTGGCATGTTCAACATCTTGATAGCTGACCATTATTGTTAATTTATCATATTTAAATATAGCTTGACAAATTTTCACTGCTTTTTCATAAATAGCGGATTTATTTTCAGAAATATTTACGGTATTCACTAATGAATTGATTTTTTCCTGTATTGTATGATGTTTCTGAAGCGATTCAATATTATCAATCATTGATAATGATAATGTTACTTGATTAGCAAATTGTCGGATAATAATTTGGTCATCAGACTCAATTCTTCTAACATCATCAACAAAAGCAAATAAACCGCCAATTGGACTTTTATTATAACTTATTTTAAACCCTAGTAAACAATTTGAATTGTTGGTTTCAATATCCGCAAAAAACTCTATCCATTCATCTTGATATTCATTAGGTTTAACTAACAAAGTTTGCTCTTCGCTAAAAATCTTATGGAATATTTTATTTTTAAGATTTATCGAATTTGAAAAATATTCAACTGAATCACCTTGCAAGACAAAACTATTGCTTTCAGGATCTATCAAATATATCGCAAACTTAAATGACGGTTTAATTGTCATTAATTGCTCACCAATTAACTTTAAAGTTTTATTGAAGACAATTCTAGGATTTTCATTTAATTTTGAATTGGGTAAATCTAAAACAGGTTTTATTTTTTTTTCTTTTTCTTTTTGTAAAAAACTCCATAATAAATATCCTGAGACGGTAATAATTCCAGCTATTATTAAATAAATATATACTGTTCCAAATCCAATTTTATAATATAGTAAAAAAAATAAAACTGCAACTAAGATCAGCAATATAAAAATGTATCTAATATTTTTTTTTATGAAATTCATTTAAGATGTAAAAATCCCTGTTATTCAAACTTACGTAAACAACAGGGATTATCAAAGATAGATTGTAATACTTACTGCGTTTTAACGTAGTTAATTTTTTCTTCAAGCTGTGGACTAATATGTTGCAAATCTTCCTCAACTACGGAACTGTCTTCCTGTGCTTCGGCAATAGCCGATTCTGTACTAGCCGATATCATCGGAGCAGAATTCACAGGAGCAGGCATTACGTTATTTGTGGTGATTTGCGGCGGAATCGCAATCGGATTGGATGATCGGCTTGGCATCAACTCATAACCGACAAATACTATCGCTAATACAACAAGTGACATCATGCCGGCAGTTAGCGGTGTAAAACCGAAGATCATCGGCATGCGATTTTCTTGCCGTACAGGAACTGCATAGCGTTGTTTTGCAACGCGTTGCTGCAATTTAACCATAAATTCATCGGACGTTTTTACCGTAGATAAATTCTTTAATTGCAATATTGTTGAACGAAGAGCTTCAACTTGCTCTTTCGATTCGGGATGCTCCGCTAAATATTTTTCAAATTCTTTACGTTTAGCGATGCTTAAACTATTTTCTATATAATCTGATATATAACCTTCAAACTGATAACGATCCATTAATAGGCAATGCTCCTATTTATACTCCTTAAGTGCTTCCTGCAATTGCAGTCTTGCACGATTGATTCTTGACTTCACCGTTCCCAGGGGGACACTAACGATATTACTAATTTCTTCGTAAGAAAGTTCCTGAATATCTCGTAAAATTATTACAGTTCTAAAATGCAGAGGCAATAATTGTATCGCTTCTTGTATTTTTTTCTCGGTGTACTCACCCTGAATATATTCGCCTGTTTCTAATTCCACCGATGGCAATTCATAATCCTTATCATCCAACCCTAAAGTACTTAAAGAAGAAGTTTGTCTTCGTTTCCTTTTACGTAATTCGGTTTTTGCTAAATTTCCTGCAATCGTATAAACCCAAGTAGAAAATTTGGCAACTTCTTTATAATAATGTTTGTGTGTATACACCTTAACTAAGGCATCTTGAACAATATCTTCCGCTTGCTCCATATCACTTACAAAGCGATAAACAAAGGTCATCAGTCTATCACGGTAGCGATTAACAAGTTCCGTATAGGCATTTTCGTCGCCCTTTTGAAAGCGGGCGATGAGTTCTTCATCGGTATAACGGTGTTTATCGGTCATTATTTTCTAATAAATTGAAGAGGAATTTAGGCAATTATAAATTATTTTTTAATGAGAAATTAGCTTCGATTTAAATTATTATTTCAGAGATACTACATTATATTATAATTGTGAATGACACAAAACTGTCCTCATCGTATGTTTAAAATACGGTAGTTATATGTAAGATTAATAAGTGGAAGGGAACGATAAAACCAGACTTGTCATTGCGAGAAACAGGGTGACGAAACCTGTCCGTCGTAGCCTCGGCGCAGACGGGCAATCTTGTTTTTTGAAAGTCAAGGAGATTGCTTCTCCCGACAAGTCAGGATCGCAATGACAGAACAAGCTTTTATAGCCGCCCCGCCGTGGCTGGGGGGTATCCATTGTTTATATATAATATGGATTCCTCCCGATTCATCGGGGGGAATGACAAAACAGTAGAGACGTAATATCTTACGTCTCTACATACTTAGGATAAATTAGTTGTTTTCTTTCCCTAACAAACTAAAAAGGAATTTAGTCATTTCTGATTCATTAGAAACAGTAGTTGTTTTGCTTCGAACATCAATTTCACCAAGTAATTTTAACGCAAGTTCAATCTCTTTTCTTGAATATTTCTTAGCGAATTGCGGCAGGCTTTTCACAATACTATTTGACAACGGAACATACCCTCCCCGCCCGGGTACTAACTCAGGAGACAATTTAATAAATAACAATTCTTGAAAGAAGGTTGTCAATGGATAAATCAATGTCAACATCGTTTCATTTTGTATAATGAGTGATAATCCAATTTTTAATGATTCTTTTAAATCTTTATTTCCCAAATATTTAAAGAATTCCCAGCGTTGATGTTCTCTTTTCCATCCTGAAAATTGGCTAACTAAATCTTCGGTTAATTCCTGACCGTCTTCTAATAAAATACTTATTTTGTCAATTTCATTGGCGATATGTCCAACTGAGTCACCGGCCATTTCTACAATCGTATTTAATACTCCTGTATTCGTTTTTATTTCTTTTTCCCTAAAAAAGTATTGTGCCCATTTTTTCATATCATTTTCGAATGGGGAGCTTACATTGATTGGAGTGAATCGTGTAGTTAACTCTTTCACCATTGCCACATTTTTACCAAATTCTTCTAAAACTATTACTAAACAATTTGATTGAATCGGATTGTCGCAATAAGATAATAGTTCTTTGCGGCTTTGGCCGCTAATTTTTTGCGGTTCAAGTAATATAAATATTTTTTTACTACTGAATAGATCAGTAGCTGTAATCTGTTCAACGATTTCCTGATCTTTCATATCATCCGGTATTAATAGTGTTTTATCTGATTTAGAATTTTGAAAAAATGCTTCGGATATTCTATCGCTTAAGAAGCGTTGTAAATATTTGTCCGTTCCTTGAAGTAAATAAATTGGCTCAACTATGCCATTTTTTAACGAATTCATTAGTTTTGCAATAGAAGTATTCATTCAGATTTTGATTTATCTTGATATTTTCTATTTAAATATTGGGGCATAGCAAGATAAATAATGAATACTATGCCGGTTATTGTCATACTACAGTATCCAACTTAATAATCCCACAAATATACAATAAACTCCAAACCAATGAAATTTGCCTGATTTGATTAACTGTAATAACCACTTTAACGAAATCCATCCTACTAGAAAGGAGCTAAGAAATCCAACAATTAGAACAGATCCGGGAAGTATTGGTTCACTTGACTTTATTATATCTAATCCAGTCAATAATCCGGCTCCGGCGATCGCGGGGATAGCGAGTAAAAACGAAAATTTAGCAGCTTTTTCTGGAGTGATTCCAAGATGCATTCCTAAACTGATTGTCATACCTGATCGAGAAATACCCGGGACAATTGCCATCGCTTGAGCGATACCAATTAGTAATCCGTGACCGATAGATATATCCATTAGTCTTGTTTTAATAAATTTTGTGGTCAATAAAATAATTCCAGTTATAATTAATGTGCTTGCCACAACCCTAATATTTTCAAATGCTTCTAATATAACGTCTTTGAATAATAAACCAATAATTACGGCAGGTACTGTACCAATCGCCAAAGCGAGAATATATTTTTGAGTTGGTGCAGATTTAAGAGATTTTATTAATTGCCAAATGTCAGACCAAAATACAATTAAAACACTTATAAGAGTTCCTAAATGGACAACGACTTCGAATGCATTTCCTGCTATGGCAATACCGAGCACTTTCTGTCCAACCACAAGATGACCGGAACTGCTGATTGGCAAAAACTCGGTAAGTCCTTGTATTATTCCTAATAGTACTGCTTCAAAAATTGTCATTTAATTCTTCTCATTTCTAATTTCAGATTTCTGATTTCAAACCCATCCTATCATTGCTATCATTCTACCTGCTTTATTACCATCTCTACGAAATGAATGATATTGATTTGAGCAACACGTACATTCGTTTAAATCAGTAATATTTTCAGCATGAACGTTGAAATTAACTAATTTGTCAATTACAACGCCCTGCAAATCTAATTGAGTTCTATCACCTTTTCCGATTTCCTGAAATTTATTATCGAATAATTTTCCAACCTCAGGACCGACTTCAAAACAGCATTGTCTAATAGAGGGACCAA
>JAHJCW010000079.1 GCA_018812885.1 bacterium
ATCATAATTTAATGCGATTATAAATTGCACTAATATTGTTAATTCCTCTAACTTTAATCATTATATGCCAAGCCGAATAAAAATTTCCGTTACAATACTATTCTCTTTTGGAATCCTGTTTGCTCAGCAAAGCGGTGTTGAAAGTTCCCCCAATTGGTTATCGGTTTTACCGCCTTTAGTAGCGATTATATTAGCTTTAGTTACCAGAGAGACTTTAGTATCATTATTTGCCGGTATATGGATTGGCGTGACAATTTTAAAAGCCAATTTAATTGATGGTTTCCTTACTACACTTGATACATATTTAGTCGGCTCTTTAGCCGATACAAGCCATGCATCAATAATATTATTCACCTTAGGATTTGGCGGTATGATTGGCGTTATATCTGCGAATGGTGGTATGCGTGGTATTGTAGATATTGCAGTTCGGCATACCAAAACACGAAAGCAGGGGCAAGTTACGACGGTAATTATGGGTATTATCGTCTTTTTTGATGATTATGCCAATACATTACTAGTGGGCAATATGATGCGTCCTATAACTGATAGGCTGCGTATTTCACGCGAAAAATTATCATATTTAGTGGATTCAACCGCCGCTCCGGTTGCAAGTTTAGCTGTGATAAGTACTTGGTCAATATTTCAAATGAGCTTATTAAATGGGCCATATGAACAATTTGGTGTAACTGAGAATCCTTATATAACATTTCTTAGAAGTATTCCTTATTCGTTTTATTGTTTATTGACTATTGTATTTATTCTGATGAATACAATAACACGACGAGAATACGGTCCAATGTATAAAGCCGAGCGACGTGCTGTTCTAACCGGGGCAGTTATGCAGCCGGGAGCTAACCCAATGGCCGATACTTCAAAAATCGACTCTGAAGATCAATTCAGCACATCATCACATTGGACAAATTCTATTATTCCTATAATTGCTGTTGTATTAATTGCAATGCTGGGATTGTTTATAACAGGTAAGCGGGCATTAGAAGCCGGAATGACTCCTTCAATTCGTAATATAATTGGCGGAGCCAATTCCTATGCAGCATTGATGTGGGGATCGTATTCGGCAGGTATAATTGCCATAATAATAACAGTTAGCAAAAGATTATTACCGCTTCAAAAAGCGATGAATGCTTGGCTGAATGGTGCTCGATCAATGCTTTTGGGATGTGCAGTTTTAATTTTGGCCTGGACACTTGGCAAAGTCTCTGAAGATTTGAATACTGCACAATTTTTAGTTGAGATTTCATCAGGTTTCCTTACACCGCACATTTTACCAGCTGTTATCTTCCTGACTGCTTCTGCAATAAGTTTTTCTACAGGGACATCGTGGGCAACAATGTCAATTCTAGTTCCGATTGTAATGCCGATGGCAATGCAGTTGTTGCAGGGAACACCAAATGAAGTGGTTGCTTCACCTATTTTTGTCAGCACATTTGCCGCAATCCTCTCCGGCTCGGTTTTAGGTGATCATTGTTCTCCAATTTCTGATACAACAATTTTATCATCAACTGCATCCGGATCAGACCATATTGACCACGTTCGTACACAATTACCTTATGCTTTAACGGTAGGTACAATTGCATTATTTGCCGGTTATCTTTTTATAGGATTTGGCGGTAATTTGTCAATATCAATAATGTTAGGCATTATATTATCATTTGCAACATTGATGATATTCGGTAAACCGATTCGTCGTAACATGAAAAACTAGTAGTGAATTCTTTGCATAGCGATCTAATAACAGAAAAACAAAATCTAAATTCAATGGACATCGATAAACTATCGACTTTAGAGATACTTGCTCTTATAAATAAAGAAGATAGTTTAATTTCATCTGCCGTGCAAAAGGTAATACCTGAAATCGAAAAAGTTGTTGAGTTTGCAGTTTCTGCTCTGAAAAATGGTAACCGTATCATTTATATTGGCGCCGGAACGAGTGGTAGATTGGGAATCCTGGATGCCTCGGAAATACCGCCAACTTTTTCAGCACCTCGAGAGTGGTTTACCGGAGTGATTGCCGGAGGAACTGAAGCAGTATTCAGATCGATCGAATCAGCAGAAGATATTCCAGAAGATGCTGGGCGAGATTTAGATGCGATTGGTATAAAAAAGGGAGATGTTCTAATTGGCATCGCCAGTAGCAGTACCACTCCTTATGTAATTGCCGGATTAAAATATGCTAAACAAATCGGTTGTCGTACTATATTTTTAATATGCAATCCTAATCCTGTAGAATCTGAAAATTTTGATGTAATTATTTCTGTGGATTTAGGTCCGGAGATAATAACAGGTTCAACTCGGATGAAAGCAGGTACTGCCACAAAATTAATATTAAATATGATATCAACTACAACCATGGTTAAGATGGGGAAAGTTTATGGAAATTTGATGGTTGATCTTAAA
>JAHJCW010000080.1 GCA_018812885.1 bacterium
AACAGATTTTAGCTTGTAGTTATGTATTATTGAATAGGGCTACTGGAGATACTGTATTGACAGTTGGACATGGTTTAATAGAAAATGATTCTACTCTTGTATTGAAAATGCTAAAACCACAATCACCGCATCCTAATCATCCTACTTGGGATCTAATGTTTAAGAATGTCTATAATATGGGAGCAACAAATATTGATTCTAGTGGATTTGCCGTTCGTATAATTAATAATCGTGCCACCGTAGAAAGTGATCGTGATGGAACAGGGACGTTTATAAACAAATTCGGTCTAGATAATAAAAATGAAAATGGTGCAAAAATCCCCGATGATAAAGTTGATATTGATAATATTGTATTTTTGAATTTTGGAGAAATGCATTTACCTGCATTATTGCCTTTTGTATCGGCTGATATCATTGAAGGTGGTAATACTAATGAAGAATTGGCAAGTTTACTCGGTGAAGGGAAAATGTATACATCTACTGTATATACTGATTATACCGGAGATAGCAGGTTTACTATTGAAGCTGATTACTCTAATCTTAGTTCGACAATTAATTTAGGATTTATGATAGTTGAAGGAAGTGAAGAAGTCACGTTAAATGGTGGAAAATTGGTAAAAAATCAAGATTATACAATCGACTATTTCTCCGGTACAATCAATTTAATAAAAGCTGATATTGATCCCAATGCTGACATTGATGTTAAATATGAAAAAAATGAATTAGTCAGTTTTGATAAAAAAATTATAGTGGGTAGCCGTGCCCAAATGGATATCGGAGAAAATGCTTTTATTGGAGCTACTGCTTTATATTACAATCAATCGGTGATTGATGAGAAAATAGAAGTTGGTTATGAACCGATGCGGAATTTTATTTGGGATATTAATGGACGTTACGGCAAGGATTTAGATCGTCTAACTTATTATCTTGATCGGTTACCGCTCGTTAAGACTGATGCCTTGTCATCATTTTCAATCGAAGGATAATTTGCACAAGTATTCCCAAATCCAAATTCTGTATCAAATTCCGCCACTGGCGATGGCAACGGCTTGGCCTATATCGATGATTTTGAAGGATCAAAAAGAAGCAATAGTCCAAGCGTAAGGCATGAAAACTGGGAAGCATCTGCTGCTCCTATTGACATTACTTCTGGTTTGCCTTTTAGTCAAAAAAACCGAGCAAAAATGTACTGGTACAGCCCATTTACAAAATATCCAACAAAGAGTATTTGGCCCAATCAATCGACGTCAGTTCAGGCCAATGACCAAACAGTTGATATATTGATTTTAAATTACAAAACTCTACCCCATCAGGAAGGAGTAGAACGTGATTCAATATGGGCCGGTGTTACCTCAAGATTTACGTCCGGTAGTTATGATCAAACTCAGAGCAAATTCTTTGAAATATGGGCAAAAGGTAATGAAGGAAAATTAACTGTAGATCTTGGGAAAATTAGCGAGGATTGGGATGGCGATGGTACTCTTAACACAGAAGATAAGGCTGAGTCCGGATTTGTTCAAGGGAATGGAATTTTAGATAATGGAGAAGACTTAGGTTTAGATGGAGCAAGAGATGAATACGAAAATGGGTGGGGGGGCACCTTAGATTCAACTGGTTTGACCTTTCAACAATATCTTGCAAACGGCGAAACTATATTGATTAATCCAAACGTAGAAGATATTGAAGATCCAAATAGTGATAACTGGTTTTATGATGATCAACAAGATATTAGTAATTATAAAAAAGTTAATGGCACTCAAGGAAATAAAAATGCAGTTGGCGGAAGATATCCCGATACGGAAGATTTGGATGGTTCGGGTTTCCTTGATAAAGATAATAATTATTTTACAAAGACAATTCCATTGGATAGATCAGAGTATTTTGTTACTGAAACAGAAGAGAGTGATGGTACGCCAACCGGTTGGCAGTTGTTTCGGATTCCGCTAACTCATTTTGAGAAAGTCAATAATGTGGATTGGAGCGAAATTCGTTACATTCGTTTGGTATGGTCAGGCGTTGATGACACGGCCGAGTTAGGAATTGCAAAAATCGAATTAGTTGGAAATGATTGGCAAGAATTAGGGATATCGGAAGGGCAATCTAATACATTCACAAAATCCGATAGTGCATTTGCTATAACTGTTATCAATACAGAAGACAATCCTGAGTACACGCCACCGCAGGGTGTGAAGGGAGAATACAATCCAATTTACCAAACACGTTCCAAAGAACAATCATTGGTATTAAAGTTTGAAAATTTGCCTGTCAACAATATAGGTGCAGCAAAGAAAACCTTGTTTTCGTTAACTGGAGAACGTGCTCAAAGTTATCTTACCTATGATAAATTAAAAATGTATGTCTATGGTGATGATAGTCAGTGGATTGGCTCCCAAGATACAGATGTGGAATTATTCTTGCAGTTCGGTTTAGGCGATCAATATTATGAGATCACTCAACCGGTTTATAGCGGCTGGGATGAAGATCTTGACAGAAATGCAGTAAACTTAGATTTGAATTGGTTGACTAATTTGAAATTGCAGGATTCCACAAGTATTAAAAAATTGAATAACACAGATATTTTTATAGACTCATCGGATGTTAAGCAATACATTTTTACTGATGAGCAAGGAAATCTAACCGGTAAAAAAATCACGATTAAAGGTGAACCGGCGATGTCTAGAATTCAACATTTTATTGTAGGGATAAGAAATAACGCAAATGAACCGATTACTGGTCAGGTTTGGATTGATGAGTTACGATTAAGCGGTGTCAAAAAAGAGAAAGGTGTAGCAATGCGTGTTCAGTCCAATTTACAATTGGCTGATTTTGGTAATACATCGGTTATATATAGTAGGAAAGATGCTGATTTCCATGTATTGCAACAACGATTAGGAACGAATAAAACCAATCAAGATATTCGAGTTAATACCAACTTTCAAATGCAAAAATTCTTACCGGAATCCTGGGGTTTATCTATTCCGATGAATATATCTTATTCTAATTCAAATAGTCGCCCAAAATATTTTCCGGGCTCTGATGCGCGCGTAAATGCATCGGCTGTACCAGATTCAATAGTGGATAAATCTGAAGTAGTAAGTATTAGCACTAACTTTGCAAAAAACAAAAAATCTAATAATAAATGGATTAAATACACAATTGATGACATCACGGGCGGTTTAAGTTCAAACAAGACAATAACATCAAATGAAATTATGAATGAAGTTAGGAATGAATCATATACCGGAAAACTGGCTTATAGTCATGCATTTGCCAGAGATAATTTCTTTAAACCATTAAAGTGGCTAAAAGTTGTACCTTTATTTGGCGAAAAATTAAGTGAGACAAATTTTTACTATACGCCAAGTAGTCTTAATGCCGGTATTGATTTTTCTGAAAAACTAATTCAAAAGGATTCTAGGGCCGGAGGTCGATCACCGGATGAATACAATTTAGGATTAAATCGAACATTAAATTTGGTGTATAAAATAACTGACAATTTAGAAGCGAAATACAGCAATGGCTCAAAAAGCGACATGGACGAATTTCGTGCAAAAGTAATAAAAGCTGTACAAGATTGGAATCCGGGAGTTGTCACCAATACTAATGAAAATTTGAGCACTACCTTTAATCCGGTTATCACTGAGTGGTTAAAACCAAATTTCACTTACTCTGCCGCCTACCGATGGGATCAACCGCTCAGCAGTTCAATAGACGGAGCGAATATCGGAACACAGCTGCGGTTTTCATCAAACCTTTCTTTGAATATGGTATCGATACTTGAAACAGTATATAAGCCAAAACAAGAAACAAGACAGCGGAGTGCAACAGAACCAACAGGAAGACAACGACGAGTTATCGCAGAGGAATCAAATGTTGATTCTCCTGAAGATAAGGAAGTTAGAGGGCATAACACGCGAATAGAAGAAGAACGAGATGAATTTTCTGCAGGAAAAGATAAACAAGCAAAAGAAAATATTTTATTAGAAGAAGATGTTGAAAAATCAAAAGATAATATCAAACTATTGGCAGGATTCCATAAAATGCTGAAGAAAATAAATCCAATAAATATGACATATTCTTCAAATTTGAATCGTACCGGAGTAGGCGTACAAGGCGATGTGCCAACCGGGTATAAATTTGGTTGGTTGCCAGATCATGGTCTGTCACATTCTGAGAGCGTAGGGACAAATACCGGGCAATGGAACTATATTCGAAATCTATCATTAAGATCGGGATTCACGATTTCAACAAAAGCAAATATGAATTTAAGCTATGTTCAAGAATTAGGTATCAATCGCAGCGGTGGAACGGATTTGGAAATACATTCGCTGTCACGCGATTACTTTGCTTACGGTGAAAGATTAGATAAAGGGTTACCATTTACAAGTTGGACTCTGCGTGTTACGGGATTAGAAAAATTACCATTATTAAATAAATTTGCCAAATCAGCATCTCTTGAACATGCTTTTTCCGGTAAGGAGGTTCGGTCGTGGAAAATTGAGGGTGAAAATAATATTCCAACTACTAAGTTCTTTGGGATTACGGAATTTGCAAAGGGCTATTCAGAATATTTAGTGCAGTCACGTGTTAATTCGAGTTATTCACCATTAATTGGATTGACAATGTCATTAGCAAAAGGAATCTCTGTAAATGTGAGACATAATTTGAGCAAGACTGCAGAAAAAAGTCCGACCGGTTTAACATTAAAAAAGGATCAATCAATTAGCATGAGCTCAAACTATGCTCATAAAGGAGGATTTAGAATTCCTCTACCATTTTTTGATGAATTAAAAGTTCAAAATACAATGAATTTCACATTCAATGTTGATTACAGTTTTAGCACAACTTTGGCCACAAAAAATACTACAACTTTAACTAAGATTGGTTATAATAATAGTAAGAAAGCTGGTTTAAGAATATCATATTCGTTTTCATCACGTGTGACTGGTGCTGTAATTTTAGAATATCGTGAGAGCGATTCAATGCATGTTGGCAGAAAAATTGATCGCGATATCGGTTTTGATTTAAATCTTGCAATTAGCGGATAATAAATGAAATCATTAATGAAAAAATCTATTTTTATTTTAACGTCTATTATTTTAATAAACTGTCAGACTGATGAAACGCAATTTAATGGAAATTCTGCGTTTAATTGGCTTGAACAACAATGTGAATTTGGTCCGAGAAATCCCGGCTCAAATGGTTATTATCAATGCCAAGATTTTTTAATTTACAATTTAAAGGAATTTTCCGACACAGTATTCACTCAAAGTTTTACCTATACCGAATTGAGGAATAACAACACTTATGATTTAAATAATATCGTTGCTCAATTTAATATCAACAGTGGAAAACATTTATTATTAGGTGCTCATTGGGATACGCGTCCATGGGCAGATAGAGATTTAGACATTTCAAATCGTTCTACGCCAATTATTGGAGCTAATGATGGAGCAAGCGGAGTTGCTATTTTAATGGAATTAGCAAAAATGTTCAATACCAATTCGCCGCCAATTAATGTTACATTGGTTTTATTTGATGGAGAGGATATGGGTGTCGAGGGAGTTAATAATAGTTGGGCAAAAGGATCACAATATTTTGCAGAAAATTTGCCAATACAAAAACCCGATTTCGGAATAATTGTTGATATGATTGGTGATAGTAATTTAGAAATTCCAATTGAGCGATATTCCTATCGAGTGGCACCGGATTTAGTTAATGAGCTTTGGGATTTAGCAGAAAAGTTAAAATTACCGGCATTTCAAAATAGATTGGGCTATGATATGTATGACGATCATATTCCTTTGTGGGAGATAGCGGGAATACCCGCAATTGATCTGATTGATTTTAATTATCCCAACCAAAGAATCAACTATTGGCATACGTTAAATGATATTCCGCAAAATTGCTCAGCCGAAAGTCTGGAGCAGGTCGGACAATTACTTTCAAATTATATTTATTCACTGACTCCTTAAATTGAAAAAAAATATTCAATTAATAATTTTTCTTGTATTTGCGGCACAAATTGTATTAGGGCAATACAATTTGAAACAAGATTTTAGGTTGAACAAAATAAATTCTGCATATTTAAGTGAAGATCCCGGTTTACGCAGTAATGTTATTAATTGTATCGCCCTCCAAGGCGATATGACAACTTGGATTGGTACAGGTCAGGGGATTTCGGTAATGCACGATTCTTTGTCTATCTTTACTCTTGACACACTGCATTTTGTAGATGAGGACCCTTGTTTTTTGTTTGATTCAATCGCATCTATGGCAATTCAAGATAAGATTTTAGCACTAGCAGGAGCATCACAGGAAAATGGAATTCCCTTGGGTACCGGTATTTATATAACCGAAGATGGATTGTCTGAGCAAATTGATTGGAAGAGATTTGATCAACCGGTAGACGCAATAGGTGATTCGTTAGCGGAAATTGGAGCAGGTTATTTTAACGCAAGACCTGTCACAAAACCGCTTACTAATGTTACCTACGATATGACTATTAGTGGAGATTATTTATGGATTGTCAGTTGGGCAGGTGGATTGCGTCGAATAAATATTAATGATTTTGAAAAATGGGAAAGGATACCACTACCAAAAGATGATCAAGTAGAATTAAACACCTGTAATCCCGATAATTTCAATGAATTTGAGGGAAAGTTAATTTTAAACAATTATTATATGGACTCCAGTGATCCGGAACAAGGCGGTAATCATAATCATAAAGGATTTTCAGTCTTAGCTTACGGAGATACTGTTTGGGTAGGAACGGCCAATGGTATAAATCGTGGTATTTTAGGTGAAAACGGCTGTGTTGATTGGCACCACTATTCACATCCTGCTGATAATCTGTCCGGTAATTGGGTTCTGAGTATCGCAAAGCAGGAATGTAATAGTGAACGCATAATTTGGGCGGTTACTGTTAATGCCATCTTGCCATCAGAAAAAAGATCAGTAAGTTTTACGAGAGACGATGGGGAAATATGGGAAATCGTGGAAGCGTTAATTGGTGAACGCTGCCATGACATTTCCGTTCAGGGTTCGACAATATTAATCGCCTCGGATAGCGGATTATGGAAATCTGATGATGGCAACAATTGGGACTTAATTCCACCGGCAGTTGAAGCCACACCAATTTCATCTGATGAAATATTAAATAATTCGGTTTACTCAGTTGCGGCAGATAATCGTGAATATTTTGGCAAATCATTAATTTGGATTGGTACACCTGATGGCTTAGCCCGATCATATAATTCCACAGGAAATAATTGGCAAATTTATCGTGCTGAATATGACAAAGATGAAATCTATGCCTATCCGAATCCGTTCTCTCCATATTCTCATAATCAACTTAATGGTGATGGATGGGTGCGGTTTAACACAGGGGGCTATTCTGTTCAGCAAGTTGATTTGAATATTTATAATTTTGCATTAGAAACAGTATATTCAGAACAATTTGATTGGCAAACAAATCCCGGTGCCGTCAAATGGAATGGACGTGATAAGGGTGGTAATTTAGTTTCTAATGGAGTGTACTTTGTGAATTTGCAGTTCTCAGAAAGCGAGAATTCTAC
>JAHJCW010000081.1 GCA_018812885.1 bacterium
GCATTTGGCTTAATCCACGAAAGTATTCATTATATCATTTCATTATATAAGAAACAAAAAAATAATGAAGTATTCAATAATGCTATTAAGCATTTATCAAAGGAATTAACAAAGAATCAAATCGAAACAATATTTATAAAATATATTAATGAATATCCCGTAAATGACATATTTAGTAAAAATAAAACCGTCAAATCATACCTAAACGGAAAGACTACAGGTGTATTAAATCGTGAAATAATTATTGAGGAATTAATATTACTTTGGTTGGAAAATAACAATCCGGCTTTTCAGCCATTCAGCGAATTATTTAGTGATTCGGAATTAAGTGAAAATACCAAATATCTTAAAATAATAGATGAATTAAAGCAATATTTTGATAGTCAACCACCCTTTGGACCTGATGACCAAAACTTAATTGAGATGCTCAGGATGCCGGCAGTTGTTGCGCCCGATTCTCTGCAAAAACAGTTAGAATATATCCGAGATAGATGGGGTTATTTATTAGGAGATTTCTTACAAAACATATTACGAGCGCTGGATTTTATTTATGAAGAAAAAAAGTCGCACGGAATTGGTCCTGGTGAAATAAAAATACCCAATTACTTTGGAGAAGATGAATACGAACGTTTCAGTCCTGACCGCGAATGGATGCCAAAAGTCGTAATGATCGCTAAAAATGTTTACGTTTGGATGGATCAGTTGTCTAAACAATATCAAAGACAAATTGCCCATTTAAACGAAATTCCTAACGAGGAATTAGATAAATTATCAGGATATGGATTTACAGCTCTATGGTTAATTGGTTTGTGGGAAAGAAGTAAGGCATCAAAAGAAATTAAAAGAATGTGCGGAAATCCTGAAGCAGAAGCATCTGCGTATTCACTAATGGGATATGAAATCGCCAATGATATAGGCGGGTGGGACGCTTTCCATCATTTGCAACAGCGCTGTTGGCAGCACGGAATTAGAATGGCGAGTGATATGGTACCTAACCACACCGGCATTGATTCACAATGGGTTTTAAAACATCCTGATTGGTTTCTATCATTAAATTATTCACCATTCCCTTCCTACACTTTTAATGGAAAAGATTTGTCTGGTGATGGTCGTGTAGGTATTTATATCGAAGATAAATACTTTTCGCGCACCGATGCGGCAGTAGTCTTTAAGCGCGTGGATTATTGGACGGGCGATGAAAAATATATTTATCACGGAAACGATGGCACATCTATGCCGTGGAATGATACGGCTCAATTAGATTATCTTAATCCTGAAGTTCGGGAAACAGTTATTCAAACGATTTTGCATGTAGCCCGAAATTTTCCGATTGTACGGTTTGATGCAGCAATGACACTTGCTAAAAAGCATTTACAGCGACTTTGGTATCCTGAGCTGGGAACCGGTAGTGATATTTCTTCACGAGCAGAATTTGGTTTATCAAGTAATGAATTCAATGATAGAATTCCCAATGAGTTTTGGCGTGAAGTAGTCGACCGAGTAGCGACGGAAGTACCGGACACTTTGCTACTTGCCGAAGCATTTTGGATGATGGAAAGTTATTTTGTACGGACTTTGGGAATGCATCGCGTTTATAATAGCGCCTTTATGAATATGCTAAAAATGGAGCGCAATGCCGATTACCGCACCACTATTAAAAAAACCCTGGAATTCGATCCTGAGATTTTAAAACGTTTTGTCAATTTTTTAAACAATCCTGATGAAGAAACTGCTGCTAAGCAGTTTGGCAAGGGTGATAAGTATTTTGGTGTGACACTCTTAATGATTACTATGCCCGGGTTACCGATGTTTGGACACAGCCAAATTGAAGGTTTCGAAGAAAAATATGGTATGGAATATCGGAAAGCTTACTGGAATGAACAACCTGACTGGGGCTTCATCGAAAGACATAAGTATGATATCTTTCCTTTAATGCATAAACGGTATTTGTTCTCAGGAGTTGATAATTTTTATTTATATGATTATTACAGTTCTAGTGGAGATGTAAACGAAAATGTATTTGCCTATTCCAATCAATTTGGAAATGAACGGGCTTTAGTTTTTTATAATAATTCTTACGAAAATACAGCCGGTTGGGTTAGGATTTCATCAGCTTATATTGACAAAACATCGGATAGCTTAAAACAAACAAGTATCGGCGATGGATTAAATCTTAAGAATGTGTTTAATCATTATTTAATATTACACGAACATAAATCCGGTTTGGAATATATCCGTAGAATAGCTGATATTTTTAAAGAAGGTATCTATACTGAACTGAATGGTTATCAGTATCAAATATTTTGGAATATGCGTGAAGTGGTTGATAATGAATTTAGTCATTATGCAGAACTGCATAATCGTCTTGCTGGTCGTGGAGTAAGAAGTATTGAAAATGAATTACAAATGCAATTTAGACAGAAAATTGATATACTTTATGTTTCAGCGGAAGTAGCGCCATTTTCAAAAGCGGGCGGTTTAGCTGATGTTGTTGGCGCTTTACCAAAAGAAATAGTAAAAAAAGGACAGAAAGTTGCAGTAATTACACCGTTCTATTCAATTATTGATAAAAATAAATATGCAATAAAATATTCCGGTATAAAAGGTAATATTCAACTTGGAGACAATCATTATGAATATTATCTATATCAATATACAGATAATAAGGGTGTTGATATTTTCTTTGTGAAAAATGATCATTTTTTCAATCGAACCGGAATATATACTGATGAAACAGGAGAAGGATATACAGATAATTTTGAGCGATTTTTATTTTTACAATACGTTGTGATAGATTTGGTTAAAAGAGGACTATTTTCTGTTAATCTAATTCATTGCAATGATCATCATACAGCATTGATTCCTTGGATGTTGAACAATAGAAATATGCGTATTCCATTATTACTGACAATTCATAATGCAGAATATCAAGGGTGGTTCAATTTTGACGAAGCAAAACTCTTACATTCTATTGATTTTGAAAACAGAGATAAAAGACGGAAAAATTTTAATTCCTTAACTATTGGTATTAAATATTGCAATGCCTTGAATACCGTCAGTCAAAATTATGCTAAGGAATTAATAAAAAAAGAGAAGCTTTCATTCGGGCTAAAAAAAATATTAATAGCTCATAAAAATAAATTTAGCGGAATAATTAATGGCGCTGATTATTCTATTTGGGACCCTCAAACCGATCCATTTTTAAAAGATCATTTTTCAATTAAGGCAATTTTGGGGAAAAATAAAAATAAGCGATTGTTACTGAAAAAATGTAATTGGAAGTATTCCACTCAACCGGTGATTGGAATGGTATCACGCTTAGTGACGACTAAAGGATTTTACTTAATACTAAGATCAATTAATGAGATAATAGCAACCGGCGCAAAATTGGTGATTATAGGAACGGGAAATGTAAAAATTTCTAATGCCTTAAAAAAAGCTGCAAAAAAATATCCGAATCAAATCAGCTTTTATAATTATTTCGATGAAAAAATGGCACACCTAATTGAAGCCGGTTCGGATATGTTCCTAATGCCATCACGCTATGAACCGTGTGGATTAAATCAGATTTATAGTCTCCGCTATGGTACAATTCCAATAGTTTTTAACACCGGCGGTTTAGCAGATACTGTTGCAAATTGGGATGGTAAAAATGGTGATGGGTTTGTTTTTTACCATTATACATCTAAAGAGTTGATCAAAACTATTTTAGAAGTAGTTGATTTATATCAAGATAAAAAAGCATGGAAGAAGTTAATTAATAATGCAATGAAAAATGATTATTCGTGGTCAAACTCTGCCAAAAAATACCTTAATTTGTACACACAGATTTTGGAGGAAAATTAATCATGAATATCGGACGAAATCTTTCGGCAATTATAATGGGTGGTGGTCGTGGGGAACGTTTGTGGCCACTTACTCAATATCGTGCAAAACCAGCTGTCTCTATCGGTGGAAAATATCGCTTAATCGATATCCCGGTTAGTAATTGTATTAATTCACATATTAAAAATATTTATATACTTACTCAGGTCAACACTGCTTCACTTCATAGACATATTTTCCAAACATACAAGTTTGATATGTTTACTGAAGGAATTATAGAAATTCTAGCTGCTCAACAAACTTTAGAAAGCAAAGATTGGTTTCAAGGTACTGCTGATGCTGTTAGATCATATTGGAGTCGGTTTAGCATGATGTCGTGTTCAGACTTTCTAATTTTAGCTGGTGACCATTTATATAATATGGATTACCGCAAGTTTTTTCAACATCATTTGGATTCTAATGCTGAATTAACTATCGCCACAATTCCAGTACTAATTGAAGATGCTGTTCGCTACGGAATAATGGCAACGGATAGTACTGATAGAATAACAGATTTCATTGAAAAACCCAATAAAGATCAATTGAAACCATTTATTAAAAATTCTGAATTAGGTGAATATGTTTTAGCCTCGATGGGAATTTATATTTTTAGAAAAGATGTGTTAGATGAAGCATTGAAATTTGAAGGAAATGATTTCGGTAAAAATATAATTCCTGCCACTATAAAAACATTTAAAACTTCTGCTTATAAATTTGATGGAACATGGGAAGATATTGGAACTATTGGAGCTTATTATAAATCCAATATTGCTCTGACTGATCCCGTCCCGGAATTTAATTTTTACGAAGAAAAACATCGACTGTTTACTCATCCACGTTTCCTCCCCGGGAGTAAGATTGAAGGTGCTTACATCACATTATCAATAATTAATGAAGGGTGCAGAATAGGAAAGGCAAAAATAAATCGCTCAATCGTTGGGATACGCAGTATTATTAGTGATGGCGTTGAATTAGACCACGTTGTTCACAATGGTGCAGATAATTATTCCAATGATGGAATTGGTGCTGATGTCCTTGGCGGTATTGGTGAAAATACTGTTATTAAAAGAGCAATTATTGATAAAAATGTTAAAATTGGCAAGAATGTTATTTTGGAAAATCGTAATAATATTGAAGAAACCGATTTAGAATATTGTGCTATCAGAAATGGTATAATTGTGGTACCAACTCGAACTGAAATACCCGATGGATGGTCAACTATTAAATAAATTATTATTAAGGAGTTATTATGCATGGAATTGATTATGGAATTGTAGCCTTATATTTAATCTCTATTGTTTTAATTGGGTTATATTTACAGCGTAAAGCATCCATTGGAATTGACTCATATTTTTTAGGTAATCGAGATATGCCTTGGTGGGCATTAGCATCTTCCGGTATGGCATCCAATTTGGATATTAGTGGGACAATGATTATTGCTGCTTTGATTTACGCCTTAGGTGTAAAAGGATTTTATATCGAAATACGCGGTGGTGTTACTCTAATAATGGCTTTCTTAATGATCTACATGGGTAAATGGAATCGCCGTTCAGGAGTCATGACTTTGGCAGAATGGATGGAGCTTAGATTTGGTAAAGGAACACAAGGACAGGTAGCGCGGTTCATCGCTGCAATTGCCTCAATAATCATGACCATAGCTATGGTTACTTATTTTGCACTCGGAGGAGGAAAATTTTTAGATTCATTTTTAGGATTGCATAATTATCTCGGTTTGCCATCCGAATTTTGGGCAGCTGGAATCTTAATCGCAGTAGCGATGATTTATACAGTAGCGTCGGGATTGTACGGAGTAGTTTGGACTGATGTATTCCAAGGATTCTTAATATTTGCTGCAATTTTATATATGGCATCCAAAGCATTTGCAATAACACTGCCGGAAGAATTCAGCATTTCATTACCGCTTTTTGATGGTGGTTTTAAACACTATACGACGACGCTCAAGGAATGGACAAGTGTTTTACCGGCGACTAAATTAAATGTGGATTCATTATCGCAATATTCAATTTATAATTTATTCGGAATTGCGGTGATGTTCTATATACTGAAAGTTGTATTGGAAGGATCAGGCGGTACAGGTAATTATATGTTACAGCGTTATTTTGCAGCGCGCAATGACCGTGAAGCAGGATTATTAAGTGCTTTTTGGGTATTTTTATTATCATTCCGATGGATATTTATAGGAGCAATTGCGGTTATTGGAGTATCACTTGGTAGCAAAATCAGCGATCCCGAATTAGTATTGCCGGCTGTGGTGGAAACATTACCAATTGGTATAAAAGGTTTCTTAGTTGCGGGTTTAATGGCGGCGGGAATGTCAACCTTTGATTCGACTGTAAACGCCGGGGCAGCTTATTGGGTAAAAGATATTTACCAACTTTATATAAATCCGAAAGCATCCCATAAACAATTGATGAGGCATAGCTACTTGGCTTCAATATTTATTGTGATATTTGGGTTAGGACTAATGTTGGTATTTAAGAATATAAATTCCGTTTGGGGATGGATAACTATGAGCATTGGTTCAGGTATGTTAATACCTATGTTACTACGTTGGTATTGGTCACGTATGAACGGTTGGGGTTTTTCTATCGGAATACTCTCCGGAATGATAGCGGCAGTATTATTTAAAGCATTCGCCCCGGAAGGAACAACCGAGTACGCAATGTTCACTGTTGCTTCGGTATCATCATTATTGGGCACGGTTATTGGTACACTAATAACAGCTCCGATCGATGAAAAAACTCTTACGAAATTCTATAATAAAACCCGTCCGTTTGGATCTTGGACTAGATTCAAAAATAAGTTAACTAAAGATGACATAATCGCAATTGATAAAGAAAATAAACGCGACATATTCTCAACATTTATTGCTGTTCCGTGGCAAATAGTATTCTTCCTGTTTATGATGAGTATTATGTTCAAAAATTGGACAAGTGTGACAATTTTGGGAATAATATTACTGACTTTAACCACCATACTTTATTTCAGTTGGTACAAGCATCTATCGACCGAGGTTATAGTCAAAGAATAAAGAGGGAATATGCGCCTTGGCGCTATAATATTATCATTATTAATCAGCTTTACTGCTGCACAAGACGGTGTTGATTGGGTGCCGGAAAGTCCCGTTCAAGGTGGACAGATTACTATCTATTATAATTTAGAAAGTCGGGATATTCTTCCCGCGGAGACTAATCCAGTTTACCTGCATTTAGGATTTGACGATTGGAATAATACTACTGATTATGCCATGTCCAAAAATACAGATGATGTTTGGGAGTATGAGTTATCAATTCCGCAAGATGTAACAGTGATAGATTTTGCATTTACCGATGATACTACTAATTACAATACAGCAAATTGGGATAATAATGGTGGTTACCGTAAAGATTGGCATATTGATGTTTATGCTGAGGGATTGTCTGTTATTATAGTTTCACCAAATGTTGTAAATACTTTTGGTAACCTTTTTAGATCTCCGAAAATTATTTCTCAGAATGAGATATTGCCAATTATAGTTACTTCAGTGACTACAGGTATTCCCGTTGATTCATTGATTCTAAATATAAATAATATAGCGATTTTCAGTACAAATGCGGATACTCTTAAATATAATTTTAATCCAATAAATTGGATAACAGATCGATTTGAAATACAATGTATCGGTAAAGATTTAAATGGGTTTAGCGATACTTCAGAATTTGCTGTGGTTGTGAGACCAGATCAAATTAGTGAGAAACCGACGTCAAACCTAATACCAGGAATAAATCAAGTTGCAAATCGAGGTGTTGGGTTTAGATTATTTGCCCCATATAAAGAATATGTATATCTCATTGGTGATTTTAACAATTGGGAAGTAGATAATGATTATTTTATGAAAAAATATGAAGTTTCTCCGGATAGTGTATTGTGGTGGTTTGGTATTCCTATTGCCAATCTTGGTAATTTTGCATATCAATACTTAGTAGATGGAGAAATACGAATTGCCGATCCTTATTCAGAATTTATTCTTGATCCTTGGAATGATAAGTATATACCTTTAAGCGTATTTCCTAATTTACCTGAATATCCGGATGGTAAAACAAGTGAAGCGGTATCATATTTAGAAATTAATCAAACTACCTACGATTGGCAAAACAACGATGACTTCACAAAACTCGAACAAAAAGATTTGGTCATCTATGAATTATTAATTAGAGATTTTATCAAACAGCACGATTATAAAACTTTGATCGACACTCTCGATTATTTACAAAAGTTGGGTGTTAATGCCATTGAATTAATGCCGATCAATGAATTTGAGGGTAATTCAAGCTGGGGTTATAATCCGTCATTTTACTTTTCCCCTGATAAATACTATGGTCCTAAGAATGATCTAAAAGCATTTATCGATGAATGTCATAGGAGGGGAATTGCGGTTATGCAGGATATTGTTTTAAATCATTCTTATGGTCAATCCCCATTGGTGCGCTTGTATTGGGATGATGTGAATAATCGACCTGCAGACAACAATCCTTGGTATAATAAAAAGTCTCCAAATACTACTTATTCTTGGGGATATGATTTTAATCATGAAAGTGAACATACCAAGTACTTTGTTGATCGTGTGCTGTGCTATTGGATCGAGCAATATAATATTGACGGATTCCGATTAGACTTTACCAAAGGATTTACCAATAAAGGTGGCGATGGCGGTTCATATGATGCGTCCCGCATCGCGATTTTAAAGCGAATTGCTGATGCAGTTTGGAGTTATGCTCCGATGGCGTATTTAATATTGGAGCATTTTGGCGACAATGTAGAAGAGAAGGAATTAGCCGATCACGGATTTATGTTATGGGGGAATTCAAACCATAATTATAATGAAGCCACTATGGGCTTTCATGATGTTGAAAATAACAGCATTAAATCCGATTTTTCATGGGGATTTTATAAAAGTCGTGGATGGACCAAACCAAATTTGGTAACTTACATGGAAAGCCATGATGAAGAACGGTTGATGTATAAAAATTTAAACTATGGCAATTCCTCCAGTGATTACAGTGTTAAGAATTTAGAAACTGCTTTAGAACGACAAAAACTCGCCGCAGCATTCTTTTTTACTTTACCGGGACCGAAAATGATTTGGCAATTTGGAGAACTTGGCTATGATATTTCAATCGATTATAATGGCAGGGTGGGAGAAAAACCAATAAGATGGTACTACTTTAATGATGCTGACCGCAGGGAGTTATACAATTTGTATTCACAATTGATAAATATGCGCAATAAGAATGAAGTATTTACCAGTCCAAATACAACGGTAGAATTATCATTAAATAATTCTAATGGATTGAAAAGAATTGGATTATCACATCCATCAACGAGTGTTATAATTATCGGAAATTTTGGTGTAACAACTCAATCAATTAATCCGCAGTTTTTTTATACTGCTACATGGTATGATGACATTAATGGAGTTGAGTTAGAGGTAACTGATCAAAATGCTGAAATTGAATTGGCTCCAGGAGAATTTAGGATATTCACGAATAAACATTTATTAGCACTCGAAGATGAAAATGACAACACTAATGGTTTACCTGTAAAATTTTCCTTAGACCAGAATTATCCTAATCCATTCAATCCTGTTACGACAATTAAATATACAGTTCCATCAGTAGAGACGTTGCATGCAACGTCTCTACAATTAAAAATTTATAATATTCTTGGTAACGAGATTGCTACATTAGTTGATGAAGTTAAACCATCAGGGGAATATGAAATTGAGTTCGACGGTACCTCATTCAGTAATGGGATCTATTTTTATTCCTTGTCGATTAGTGACAAGATTTTGACTAAGAAGATGTTGTTATTGAAATAATAGTGTTATTAAAATGTAAAATATTTAGGAATAATGTAATGATTTAGGAATAATGTAATGATTTAGGAATAATGTAATGAATGTAATCAATATGGAAGAATATTTGTACCCAATATTTATTGTCAACAACCATAAAATTGATAGATTTGTAGGAAGCTCTTTTTTTATTAACCGTAAAGGGGACTTTATTACTTGTAAACATTTAAAAGATGATCTTAAACAAGGTGAATATTTAGCTTTATATGATTTTATTAATAAGAAGGCATGTCCAGTGGAAAATATTTTGCATCATCCCCAAAAAGACTTTTGTGTTGGCAAAGTACATATTAATAGTTATAAAATTCTCACTTTTTATGAAGGTCAAATAAATTTAGGGATGGATATAAGAACAGTTGGTTTTACGTACTGTGGAAATCCAAGTGGAGTCCCAAGAATCGAGCCAAGATTGCTTAAAGGTTATATAGTTAGATATTCAAGTATACCGGATAAAGAATGGGCAAACTCAACTTGTGAATTATCATTCCCTGCTTATAAAGGATTTTGTGGTTCACCGGTTCTAACAATTAATGATGAATTGATTGGTATGATTTATGGTAGCAATATTTCAAAATACTCTGAACATACTATCATAGAATCCACCGAAAATGGGAAAACAAAGATTGAGAAACAATTTTCAATAATTGATTTTGCCTTAATTCATACTCCGGAAGACATTAAATTATTCTTAAATGATTTAGATAAAAATTAATTATAAAAACTATCTAATTAATACGACCCCACTTGTTGGTATAACTGATAATATATCAGATATCTTTATATCGCTTGATAAATCTACCTTTTCGCCATTAACCAATACTTTCCAATCTCCGGTTGGTAAATCGATTTCTAGTTTCTTTTTCGGATCACCGTTTAATGCTACTAAAAATTTGTCTTGTAGAATATATGCTAAAGCTACTTGTTTACGCACCTCAATAAACTTAAAATCTTTCGGTTTGGAATGCCTGAATTCAGGATACTTTTTACGAAATTGAATCAATCCGCTGTAGTAATTGACTAACTCAGAATTCATATCTTTTTCATCCCAATTTAGCCAATTGGTCTCATTATCTTTATTGTAAGAGTTATGATCAATTTGTCCGATCTTATCATCTGGAACATTGGTTGTTGCTATTACTTTGCTCCGCGCCCATTCCTGGCCTTCGTGTATAAAAGTGATTCCTTGACTTGTAAAAAGGAACAAAGCACCTAGTTTATTTAATGCAAGTTGTTTATCGGATAATTTTGCATTTTCATTTCGATCAAACACTATTTGATGCTCCCCAATATCGCCATTGCCAATACGCACAAAATCACCAAAAGTATGATCATCATGTGCCTCAAGGTAATTAATGCTGTGCGCAATATCTAAGTACTGACCGCCTTTTTCACGTAATGAACCCATAGCATACCGTTGTAGTGATTTTTGGTTATTATCATCAAACCATTTTCCGAATATAAATCCAAGTTTATTAGGATTTTGCCCTTTAACCCCATTTCTAATCTTATCATTGAATGATGCCCATCCTATATCAGAAAATCCATCGGGGTCGTATCCGCTGCCCCACGGCTCGGCAAGGATAGCTACATTCGGATTTATTGCGCGTAGTTCAGTTAATATTTGTTTACGAGTTTCCTCGTCAATTAAATATCCTAGATCAAACCGGAAGCCATCAATATGATATTCCGTCAGCCAATATTTTACACTTTCAAGAATCAGCTTTTGCATTGCCGGATGTTCAGTTTTACAATCATTTCCGCAACCACTTTGCATTATATATTCGCCATTTTTGTCAAGTCTGAAATACATTTCTTTATCAATGTGTTTTAATGGATTAAAATCATAATTGGAAACATGGTTGTAAACCACATCCATAATAACTGCAATTCCCTCTTTATGTAATTCCTTAACCATGTTTTTCATTTCATCTATAGCATTCCCGCTTGCGCCATTCCATGCATTTGGTTTCATTGTTCCATCAGAAGCATAATAAGATTCCGGTGCAAAGAAAAATGTTGTCATATATCCCCAATGGTTCCGTGCATAGGGATTCCAATCATTATACATGTAACAGGTTGAATCTTTGTATGGAATTTCCACATTAGCAAAATCTTGTAGCGGTAAAATTTGTACGGCATTTACACCCATATCTTTTATATGGTTTATACCACCACGCTGACTTCTATCAGTAAATCCTTTATAAGTACCTGGCGCAATTGAACCTGATGATTGATGAGCGGTCATATCACGTAAATGCATTTCATAAATAATTAAATCGCGTGGATCGATTTTCACCCAAGAATCATTTTCCCAATTATAATCTGTATTTACAACAAGTGATTTTGCAATATGTCGATAGCTATTTTGTGTTACAGCAGCTTTAGAATATGGATCAGCAATTATTACTGATGAATCGTTGGACGGTCCTTCTAATCGGTATCCGTAAAGAGTACCGCAGCCAATATCTTTTAAAGTAATTGTCCACTCACCATTATCATCATTAAACATCGGGAATTCTTTACCGGAATTATCTTCGGGATTATCAAATATTACTAAAAATACTTTATCAGATTTTGGTGCATAAAGTTTGAATTCAACACCATCGCTTTTTACAAAAGCGCCATGGGAAAGAATTTGATCAGTCATATTCTGACACCCCAAAAGAAGAAGAGTCACAGAAAATATTATTTTTTTCATAGTTTACCATTTTAATTATTATGCTTTGTGAATATTCAAGTGGCTAAATTATTGCATTATTTGGAAAAGGAATATGAGAAAAACAATTTATATAATGATACTAATAATTTTGACTGGTTGCATAAAGAATAGTTCTACTATATCAAATTTCCCAACAATTATGCTGCAAACCGGCTCGGAACAAAATATTGATTTAACAAAATATGTATCAAATTATAATAATATTACTATCGGCAAAACCGATGGAGTTACTGCAGAGCATTTAGCAGATTTAAAATTATTAAAACTTACAGCGGATGGTAGTAAATCACTGATTAAACTTCCGTTAAAAGTAAATAAAACTGATATAATGTTACTTTTGAAAGTGAATCCAATGGTCGCCTATACCTTTTCATACAAATCAGAAGGTAGTGAATCCAATATTGTAGTTATGGGACAATTCAATGATTGGTCACGTACTGCATTACCATTATACGATGAAGACAATGACGGAATTTATGAGCGAACAGTGTATCTAAAACCACAACGGCATGAATATAAATTTGTAGTCGATGGAGTTGAATTGATCGATCCAACTAATCCTATTTTTATTTCAAATAATATCGGTGGATGGAACTCAATTTTGGAATTAACTGAATTCAAAGCTGAATCGGGCGGAAGGATTATCAAGGAAAAATGGGAGAAAGGATTATTAACATACAAATATAATCCTATTGATGATAGTTCAACTTTAGAAGAATTGATATTAATTCATAATAATACCTTTGTTGATAATAATTTTTTTTCAATTGATGAAAACGGATTGATTAGTGTTGATTATATGAAATTTGGAGATGGAACTCTAAGAATTACGGGAATTGATGAAAAAAATCGAGTTATAC
>JAHJCW010000082.1 GCA_018812885.1 bacterium
ATGTTCCTTTTGGCTAATTGTTCTAAGTGATAATGCAGCGAAGAATGATGCGATTTTAACGTATTCGTCATCATTGATTGGTAAATGGTTATTTATTTTTTTTCTAAGTATCGATATAAAATCACTTTCAACCTTCTGTAATAATTTCTCTATTCCATAATCTTTTTCACCGCTTTTTAATTCAATAGTATAAAAATCCTTTGCAACAAGAATATTTTTAGGTGATTTCTTTTGTGGGGTATTTGTTTCCCTATTAAATATCCATAAATATGGTTCTAGTTTCTCTGGACAATTCGGATCTGTAAAAGACGATAAATAACATTTTGGTATTGTATGCTGTTTCATTGTAAAAAGTTACCTAGAGATTACTATCAACTAATAACAGAAACTCTCTTTTTGGAGCTGATACGAGCCGAATAGATGCTAGTTAGCCAATCTATGGTGGCAGGTAAATATGAAGTAGTATGGAATGGAAAAGATGATCACGGTCAATCAGTTTGTGGAGGTATCTATTTATACGAACTACAAGCAGGAGATTTTACACAAACAAGAAAAATGGTTTTATTGAAATAAATATAATTATTTCATCAGCAACATCTTTTTGGTCTGAACATAATCCCCGGCTTGTAACTGATAAATGTAAACACCTGCGCTTACAAAGTTACCATCACCATCAACACCGTTCCATTGGACTGAATGCTTACCTGACGGTCGAACAGATGATAATAGTTGATTTATCTCTTCCCCAAGCAGATTATAGATCGTGATTTTTACCTGCGCCTCTTCCGGAAGTGTATAATTTATAGTAGTTAATGGATTGAATGGATTTGGATAATTCTGCGCAAGCTCGAAAGATAACGGTATGGATGATAGTAGTGGCGATTTCACATTGACAAAATAATCTCCTTCTAAAAAGATTGGCTGGTAGCCCAATTGAATGGTTAGAGTATCGTTATCCGTAAAAATCATCTCTACGTCAGGCTCGGTGTTCACTGCGTCTGTAATGATATGGGTCAGAGTGAGCTGCTCCACTCCGTTTTTGACTTTAAGAGTGACGGTCTCGCCGGTAGGTTTACGATAATCAAGATTCTGAGGGGCTTCGCCGGTTTCACTCCAAAGGACGTAAACTGGCCCGCGACCCTGACGGTCAAATTCATAAACTCGTGTGCGCGGATCGTTGCTCACATAGATTTCAGTGGCAGTGGTAAAATCATGCAGCTTTTCAACCAGCAATTTATAGGTGTAGTATCCTGGTTTCTCATAGAAATTTTCATTCAGGGTTCCCATTATACCTAACTTATCGGTTAGAAAATCCGCTATTCCAGAGATACTGGCCCGTTCCGCCCCTTCACCAAAAACCGAGGCAAAGGCTTTAACGATGGTTCGTGCATGTCTGGCGTAATACCAATCCCTAATCGGTTGGTTGTTAAATAACATACCATTTATCAAAACGGCATAGCTTGGCACCAATGAATTTGGGAAATCTCCTTCAATAACCTTGCCTCCACCCGTGAAGAGTGTGTTGCCCGGTGGATCGTTAATGAGTAATATATTACACCACATGTCATCAATATAGATCGGTTTGTCGCCAGCATAAGTTTTGATGAATGTGAAGGTCTGATCGATCTCGCGCCAGGGCATGTGAGGATGCCAGCCAATGTAATCGCACTCAATGCCATCGCTGTCATCACCAAAGCTCAAAAGCATCTGTTTGAGTCGATTATAACTTTGGATGTATGGAACATTGTGATTATTTTGACCGTTCAAGCGCGCTTGTACTATTGGACCGTCGATCTGGGGCCAATCGGGGAAATCGCTGTACAAGTCCCAAAATATGCCACCACTGCTGACGAGCTTGGTGTTGCCGGTTGGATCGGCGTCGTGGATTGCCTGATAAACAATACGGTGTGTGCGCAATAAATTTTCAATACTGTCAGTCCAAAAGTGCATGATCGCTTCATCACCATAGCCCCCAACAGAGGGTGGTGGTGAGGCGCCTATAAACTCGATCTCACCGGTCATCAGGTAACGTTGAACCGGAATGATGAGATCATCACTTGCGTCGTTTGGTGTATCATAACCCATATCCTGAAAGCCATCACCATCGTAACGTTCAACCAAGGCATAGATAAAATTGTACAAATCGTCTTCATGATCAGAATCCGGTGCGCAATCACCTATATAGTAACAATCCGGATTATTCACTGAAGCCCATGGTGCATTAATGCGCAGATTCCACAGTTTGGAAAAACCATATTTTTGTAAGAGTTGAATTACTTTATCAGTTTGCGTAAAATCGATTGGTGCACCAGAACTAAGCTGTAGTCCTTTCCAACCGCTACTGATTGCAGGAAAGTTAATGTCTCCACCGGTTTGCTGTGACTCCACTATGATTTCCAATTTTGTGAGTAAAGTCTCTTTCTGTTCAGTCGTCATATATCCAATGAGATGCGCCCAAGTATCTTCAAACCCAAAGCGCCAATCAACTTGGGCAAGTGTCAAGGATGATGAAAAGAGGATAAGGAACACAAATTTTAATTTAATGAGTGTTTTCATATAATTATTCCTTTCATGGTATTTCCTGGAGTTATTCCATTTTTCAGGATAACGCCGCTGTTAATTATTATAGCTGACGTTAGCCAAATCTTGTTGCTAGCATCATCCAATTTGTACGTTACAACGTCAAAATACGCATTAAGCCCTCGTCGATATTGACTGGTCGCCCAATAGCGACACCCCTCTTCATCCGTATCAATACCCCGCGCTTCAGCATCACCGTTAGATATTTGGCTAGTATATTTAATCCACCATTCAGGTTGAAGTACACCAATCTGATAAACAACATTGAAGTATTGAAACGTGATAATAATTCTTGTGAAACAAGCATATATTTTTTTCACTCCCTTCCCTCCTAAATATTTGTTGAAAACGGAGTAATTCACCTGGGCTATAAAATAGAATAAGTCACCAATGTTTAAGTTTAATACTAGGCACAATTTTTTACAAGATTAAATTATATATAGATAATCAATAACTAAATCACTTTTTCACACAAAAGGTAATTTTCTCAACGATTTTTTTAACTTTTTTAAACAGCATTAATCGTACAATTTATAAGCCCGATGACGTGTTAACAATATCATCAATTACAGATTAGTGTATCAATAGTGTAAGGAGACCAGCCAATATTAAAAGAAAAGAGCCACTTCTTTATGAAGTGGCTCTTTCATATTCATAATTATTTGTTTATATGCCGTATACAACTATTTATTGCGCTATTCAAGTTTTTTATATCCATAATCTTCTCGCATTTTATCCCAATGTTCATTCACTCTTTGGATAACATCACCATCGGTATTATGCACATTGGGCTTATATTCGCGTTTTTGGGATTCGGCATAAGCAATGATATCCTTTTTATATTTTTCCCACCCGTTTATATTCAGTTTTTTATAAATATTTTTAAGATAATCCACTGGATTCTGGATAAAATCTTCATATTTGCAGTGAACAATTCTATTTTCAGGAATAAGCTGCAAATCTTGTTCCAAACGTTCGTAAAGTAACTTATAGTTATCAAGAATATCTTGCTTCATTTTTTCTTTATCCCAAGTTTGGAGCGTGTAAATTGCAAAGACTTCATCGAAAAATTTCACTGTGCTTGAGTAAACTTTATATGGATTCCGGTAGGTATGAATAAATTTTGCATTAGGATACATTTCTAAAATATCGGGTATTCTATAACTTGTTGAGGGATTTTTTAAAAATAATTGTTTTCCACGATGCCCGAGTGTCAATAGCTGGGTCATATAGTAGAAAGCCTTTTTCCATTTCTTACGATGTTTTGGCATACCTTCAAAAGTTAAAAATTTAGAGTATTGATCAAAATTCCGAGGAAAGATGAAACCGGTATAATAACCGTAACGAGTAAATGTTCCTATGGTGTACTCATCTTCTGTAGGTTCATCGGCCCCCATTATTACATTATCCATAGGACGAACTTCCGGTAAGGACGATTCAATTAACCATCTAGTAAATTTTGGAAATGCTAAATAAAATAATGGCGCGTAGCCTTCGATATTAGAAACATATCCTTTGGATTTGTCATGTGCCATTAAGGTCATCAAATAAGTTGTTCCGGTTCGGTAATGGCCAATAATAAATATCGGGTCTTCAGTTATTTTTGTGTTCTTTATTTTACCGTGAAATCTAATTTTTTGGATAATTCGCAAAGGAACTGTAATTGAGCTCAATACAATTGCATATAAAAAACGCAATAAATATTTTGGATGAATCCTAAATTTATTATCCCAAAGAACGCGAAATATATTTAGTAATGAATAACCTGCTAGTGGTTCTTCGTTGACTATTAGCCAAGTTTTATCTTTTTTCATATTATAATTAATTCTTTATTAAAACAGGTTCAATTAATTTCACTTGAAATCGTTTCAATCCAAGAAATTGGTAGCTTCTTTAAGTTTAGCACAAAGAACTAAACTTAGAATCATTAGAAAGATAAGTACAATCAGCGTTGATGTCATAGATCCGGTTTCTACGGATTTAAAAGTATCCATTCCAAAGATAAAAGCAATACCGGAGATTTGACCCATTAGTAAAAGCATTCCATTTGATGTCCCTTCTGCTGTTGGATAGGTAATTTCTGCTCCATACTGGAATCCAACCGGACCAGCACTAAGAAGGAAGAAACCAAAGACAAAAGCTGAGACAAGCAGTAACCAGTAGCTTGTGGCAAAGGTAATACCGACAAGTCCCATGGTAGCTCCTATCACAGCCAATAACAAAAATGGCGTTCTTTTGCGATAATGATCAGAGAGCAATGGAATTATTACTGCCCCAATAATACCACCCACTATCATTAGTCCCCCAGTGTTGCCAGCTTGAATAATAGAAAAACCTCTCGGCCTGACGATATCTTCAATCCAAGTTGTCACCGCATTGAACACTCCCAAACCCACAAAGAATATAACCATTAGAATAATAAAATTCCGCATTCGTAGGGCTTCCTTAAGACCGTCAAAAACTAAGGATCTCTCTTCCTGATCAGGTGGACAAGGCGGCGTTGGAGGACGCTCTTTAACAAGTACAAAAAAGACGACTACGGCGATCACGGAAACGATCCCGTATGTCAAAAGCATACCGCTAATCTGAGATTGGATTGTAAGGTAAGGTGTTAGCACCAATGCCACAGCGATGCCAAGGTACATGGATAGTGACCCAAGTCCTGTAGCGGTAGCTCGTTCCTGGATAGGAAACCAGCGAGCTGCTACGGTAGTTACAGCATTGAGAATGAATGGTTGCCCGATGGCAATCCCTATTTGTGAAATAAGCACTAAGGTGTAATCGGCTGCCAGGAGCCCCCGCAACAAGCCGAAAATACCCGTCAATGCAGCACCTATCCCCACGGCAACCCGGATACCATATTTGTCAATTATCCAAGAGGCAGGGATCGAGATAACGATATAGACGATCATAAAGCACATGGACAGGAGACCGATGCTGAGATCCGAGACCCCATAATAGGTGGCGGCACTACCCGTGATTGGGGCAAATGTTATCCACAAGAGTTGATTGATAGCAACGACAAACATGAACGCAAGCAGGACAACCCATCGATAGCCATATATTTTAAAGTTAGTATGTTCCATATGATAAAACCTCCTATTAATAAATCCTCTTCCTCATACTTCCCTTCCAGCGGCTGTTTACTGATTTCGCTGGATTACCATAACTAAATAGTACTTCTAAATCTTATTACTGTTCAATATTTATTAAATTGTATGAAATCCATAGAATATTAATTATTACGCATCTGCACATTCTCATCACTCAACAATGAAATGATTTTAGTTTATATTTTTTGAGTTATAACCTAATATTAATTTTGTCAAATCAACGGTAATATTTGGCTAAACCAACCTTCCAATAAAAAACCCTCCGTTGTAAATTGGGGTTTCGGTGGGCGATGGCAGGCTCGAACCGACCGCTGCCGTGGGAAGACAGTGTGATACGAGGAAAGAATTTAATAGTATGCTACAACTGTGCTACGCTTTTGTCCATTACTATCCACTTGTGCCTACTTAAATTGAACATTATGTGTTTTCGACACACTTAAATTACTTTTTTTGTTTTGGTGCACGCCTTATTAAAATTTGAAAATTAATAATTGTAGTTCATCTCCTTAGAGGCTTTGGCAATAGAATTAAGCAAGTCTGTGCTAAGATAATTTTGAGCTTCTTCAAACAATTCTCTTTCCTCAAATCGAATATGTTTTTCCAATAATACTCCAACGAAGTGTAGTTCAACAGATGTTTTTTTACTCCCGGATTTAATCAATTTGCGAAGAATTTTATGATCCGTGTAGAACCTTTCTAGTAGTATAACCTTTCCGAGTGCTGCTAAATTTGGCGCAATAAATTTTTCTTCAATTTGAAAATGCGGTTCCAATTCAGAAATAAATTTTTCTTTAATTTCTTTCCAAACGTTCGCAATCAATGATTCATCTTTACTTTTCGAAGCTAGTTTTGCTTTACGAGCAAGAACTAGTCCGCGATGATGGTCATCTGATAAATCTCTTAATTCGGGGATTCTTTTCATTCGGTTGTTTTTCTGTAAATAATGTTTTCTTGTACGGAATTTTGATGTTCGTAAAATAAAGGATCGTGTAAAATTAACTCTAATTATGATCTTATCATGATGAGCATCATTTTGAATTTTTCAATTGCTTTTAGCGCGTGAGGTATATTAGCCGGCATTATTATAATTTCTCCAGCTTTAGTAATATTTGATTTACCATCTAAAATAACATCTACTTTGCCCTCAAGCACCTGAACCAATGCATCAAATGGTGCGGTGTGTTCACTTAATTCCTGCCCTTTATCAAAAGCAAATATAGTTACGTTTCCTGTTTCTTTTTTAATTAGAACCTTACTTACAACTGATTCGTTCTGATACTGTACTAAATTAATTAAAGAATTTACTCTTGAGTTTGAATCCA
>JAHJCW010000083.1 GCA_018812885.1 bacterium
AGGAATGAAGTGATACTATTTTCAGATATAACTAAGAATAATATTTCTGCCATAGTGTCAAAATTAGAACTAATTCTTGCCGGCTTTGTATCTGGTTTCAGTAAAGAATTAGACATAGAAATGTCCTATGGATATTCTATTTATCCAAATGATGCACAAGGCGCAAATGAACTGTTGCAATCAGCATATAAAACACTTTTAGTAAAAAATAGTCATAAATAGATAAAGGGGATAGGTTGGGCAAAAAGATATTAGTAGTAGATGATGAACCTCAAATTGTGTATCTACTAAGCCAGAGATTACAAGCTAACGGTTACGAAACGTATGCCGCTAATGACAGTTATCAATGTATTAAAATGGCGAGAGAGATAAAACCTGATCCAATATTATTAGATATGAAAATGCCTGCCGGAGGCGGGTTACATGCATTTGAAAACCTAAAAGCATCTGTTTATACTGCAAATATTCCCATAATATTTATTACTGCCTACCCCGGAGAAGAAATTAAAAAGCAAGTAGAAGAACTTGGAGCAAATGGTTTTTTTGCAAAACCTTTTAACAGCGTTGAGCTACTAAGCAAAATAAAAGAATTAATTGGAGAATAAGTTCATTAACTAAAATTAATTACTAGTACGCCTATCTGTTAATTAAGATATAATAAAAATAATCTTTCATATATATCAAAAATCTTATACGCATTTTTGATAAAAACAATTTCTAAAAATAATTAACAAATAATGCATATATTATTTTATAGGAATTCCCCCATGCCAAAATAGGGATATTCCTAATTGTTGTGTTGTAATCTCTTCTATTAACTTTTTTTAGGACATACAATTGTTCTTTTAACTTATGATAATAGGAGACATATCATAAAAAAGAACCTATCAATGAGATCAATTAGAATTATTTATATTCTTTTAAAAAGATTTTAAAACTAATGCCGGGAACTATCTATATCATTATCGGCGAATGAGTAGTAAAACCTTCCACTGTTAGGGTATGTCTCCTACTACTCATAATGATCGTTATAATTAACGTTCCCGGCAATCCATTAAGTATTTCAACAATGAAAATTACTATTTAAATTAGATAGTTAATTTAATTTAGAGAAAATGAGAAAAATAATAACTAAAAGAGCAGTAGTAAGCTTCGCTTGTATTTTTACCTCTATCTGGGGACAACATGTAACCAATTCAGCAAGTAAGCTACCATGGTTTGAAGCAGTTGGATTAACTATTTTTGCTTTTACGTTACTGGTTATAGTTATGATTTATACAATTCATTTATTTAACATAAAACAAAAACTCTCTAAAGAAAAAAATCAATTGAATAAGTTGAGCATTGATTTAAAATCGGAAGTAATTAAACAAGAATCTCAATTTAAAGAAACATCACTTGCTCTGCAGATTATTAAAGACAATACATTTGATGCTATAATAATACTAAATAACATCGGAAGAATAATTTTTTGGAATTCTGCAGCTGAGCGGATTTTTGGATTCAGTTCTGAAGAAGTTGTCGGTTCAGATCTAATTGACGTTATAATACCAAAAGAAAAAGTTGTAGAATTTAACAAAATGTATAATCCTGATATTACTGGACGACTAGGCACATCAAGAAAATTATTACACATAAATGCAATTAGAAAGGATGGTATTCAATTCCCCGCTGAGATATCTATTTCAGATTTACGCCTTGGTGACTTATGGAACACAGTTGGAATAATCAGAGATATGACAGATCAAAAAACTCTAGAGCAGGAGTTGATGGTAGCAGAAAACCGATTAAAATTATCTCTGCAAGGTGAAGAAGAAAATTTATGGGATTGGAATGTTCAAACAAATGAAATGTATTTTAGCCCGTCTGTCCAATCAATGCTCGGATTTGAACAAAAAGAAGTCCGAACATTCTACAAAGAATGGCAAAAGTTGATTCATCCTGATGATATTGTAAATGTAATGTATGAACTAGAAAAACATATTGATGGTAAAACTAATATGGTTAGAGTTGAATACCGAATGAGATCGGCATATGGAAATTGGAATTGGATTTATACCCGTGGTAAAATTGTTGAATTTGATGACGGGAAGAAACCCTTAAGATTCATAGCAACAAATTCAGATATCAATGAACAAAAACAGTATGAATTAGATGTTTTAAAATTGCAGGAACAATTAATTCAGGGAAAAGAAAAAACTAATACAGTAAATACTTAAAAACTCGACAATATTGAGTACTTTATAATTAACTGACATTGTGCTTTATAACGTAAGACCCATTTTTCTTAAGTTCATTTAAATTATTTGCTGCCATATAACTCATCGAACTACGTAATCCGGCATCTATTTGGTCCAGAATATTCTGTACACCACCTTTATATTCTACAATAGTTTCATCACCTTCAACGTAATATGGATTCTTGCCTCTTTTCTGCTGAACGGCATATGAAGCTGATCCACGATAGGCTTTATATAGTTTTCCATTATATTTAAGAATATTTCCTTCTGCTTCTTTAGTACCTGCTAACATTCTTCCTACCATTACCGCATCTGCTCCTACAGTCAACGCTTTCGCGATATCTCCTACCGCCCTAATTCCTCCATCAGCAATTATTAGTGATTTACTACCAATTTTTTCTTTTATGCCTCTACATTCTTGTATTGAAGATACAATACCTTGCCCCACTCCTGTCATAATTGAAGTTGTACACATAGAACCAGAACCTATTCCGACTCTAATTGCATCAACTCCCAAGTCTGATAGATATTTAAATCCTTCTTCGGAATCAACATTCCCACAAATGATATAAGTATTTTTAAAATCCAGTATTTGTTTTATTGTGGGTTCAACAGCAGTATTGAAACCGTTCGCTACATCAACAATAAAAGCACGTGCTCCTGAGTTGTAAAATTCATTAATAATCTCTTTTTCATCTAAACCGACCGCAATTGCTGCATCGAATCCATCATTTTTTAAAGATTTAAAGCTCTCTTTTCTCTTGTCTATGGGTTGAAAACGATGAATCATTCCTAGCATTCCATTATTGGATAAGATTTGACACATCTCTAAACTGCAGATGGTATCCATTGGTGCAGGAAAAACGGGTAATCTTAAATTATAACTCACACCGTTTGATTCTAAGTTTAGAGAAAGATCAATTTCTTGCCTACTATTAACTTGAGATAAGTTCCTTGGGACTAAAGATATATCTTGATAACTGAGAGATGGTTTCATGCGATTTCCGTTTAAGTTTTTAAAAACGATTTCATCAAATGTAATAACCTATAAACTTAATAATATAATAGGTGAAGATGGAGTAATATTTCCATAATTTATATTCATGGCAATTGTAATTTTCCAACCTTATTTAACTTCAATTATTATAAATGTATAAATCCATTAGCTCCATATTGAAAAGGTATAAGACAATACCTAAATCAACTTTACAGTTGATAGGTGGCATATTCCTTCTGAACTTGGTAAATGGGTCATTTATCTTAATCTTAAATATCTATTTAAGAAAAATGGGATTTGCGGATAACCAGATTGGTAGTTTTACTTCGTATCGATTTTTAGGTGTCCTTATCTTTGCATTTCCATTTGGAATATTTATAAAAGGTAAATCTCTAAAACCATATTTCATTGCTGCATCTTTATTAATTCCATTTGCAGCATTTTTAATGATAGAATCAGTAAAATTGGGCAACCCCTTAGCAATAAAAATAAGCTTTTTTACATGGGGAATGGGACTGATGCTATTGCAAGTATGCGCCCTACCCTATATTATGCGAACCACGCCCAAGTCAGTTCTCTCTGAAGCCATAACTCTTAATTATTCCGTTTGGTCCTTATCAATTATAATTACTGGTCTTAGCGTTGGGATACTTACACATTTTCAGAAATTCTCCTTTTTTAATATCCGATTCACTTGGGATGAATACCACGTCATTTTGTTATTTATAATAATCAGCTTGTCGGCAATTTTTCTAATCGGCAGTATGAAGGAAAGTAAACCTCGTTCTTCTTCAGCTGAATTCAGCAATAATTTCGCTACATTACTTTTAGACTATGATTGGTTTTTAATATTAAAAGCGTTAATTCCAACTTTACTAATCGCGGTGGGTGCCGGATTAACAATTCCATTCATTAATTTATTCTTTTATTCTGTATTTAACATGGATTCTGCTCAATTTGGAATTCTTGGTAGCGTAGCATCCACGATGGGTTTTATTGCCCTACTACTTGCACCAACGATGAAAAGAAAATACGGATATAATTTTTCTATTATCACTACGCAATCGATAGCGATTGTCTTACTTGTTGTACTAATCTTTACCGAATTATTTTCAACAATAAATGGAGTTATATTTATTGCAATTTTTGCTTATATATTTCGACAACCATTAATGCAAATTTCTTCACCAATTACAAGCGAATTAATGATGAAATATGTAGGTGAGAAAAACCAAGAATTAATCAGTGCGGTTAATTCAAGTATATGGAGTGCATCATGGTTTATCAGTGCAAAAATATTCCAGTATCTACGAGAATTAAATTTCCCGTATTATAAAATATTCTTTCTAACCGCAATAATGTACTCGATTGGGATATTTTTATATTACTTTATTATTAGAGAGTACAAAACAATGAAAACGACTAAAAAACCTAAAGAATCATTTGAAAGGATTATAGTCGAAGATTAATTTTTACAATGACCATTCCTCGATTGCTTTTCTAACCGATCGTGTCATTTCAATAGTAAAATCGGCTACAAATTTTTTCGAGTACATATGTTGACCAAAATTGGTTGCATTAGCATGGTAGTGTTTTAATTCTCTGTCTTTGTACATTTCATCAAAATCGACTTTATTCAATCTTTTATACTGGTTTTTAAAATGGATATATTGTTGCGGAAATCGAGGTTTCAATTCTTTGGAATGATAATTTTCCTTTGGATAACCAAAACATAACATAGTAACCGGAAATGTGTGTTTTGGCAGATTGAATAAGTCTTTATGAAATTCATAATTCTCCATTATATCGCCAATATAGCATGAACCGATACCTATCGATTCTGCGGCAATTACAGCTGTTTGTGCTGCTATCAAGGCATCGCAACAAGCCAATAGTAAATCACCTTCTTTGGGAGTTCTATCGGGCAATTTTTCTCTTATATGGTAGGATTCAACATCGCTTACTGCGAAATAATCCATCCACCGTTGATAATCTGCTAAAAACAGTAAAACTAATGGCGCTTTAGCAATGAACGGCTGATTATCGCAAGATTTCACTAACTTTTTCTTAATAACTTGGTGATCAACTTCTATTATTGAATATAACATCATATTACCGGCTGTTGGTGATCGCATAGCGGAATTAATTATCAAATCTTTGAATTCATCTGATATTGCTTTTTCGCTGTATGATCGTAGTGAACGTCTATTATTAATTATTTTAAGTGTTTCGTTCATCATAGTCACTCCTATTTCCTTTTCATGATTGAGGAAAGTCTAATTCTTGAGAACGGTCGCGATGAATTTACTTTTTGAAATGTATTAGGGAAATCCCCCTCTTTTACCTGTCGCACATCTTCAATTGAATAGAATGCTGTCGGATTAAAATTATTTACGCTGTTAATCAATATCGGTAATTTCTTTCGTTCAATAATAGTTAATAAAACATTCACAGCCCCCATAGTACCTTTGCCATCAAGAACGGTATATCTTAATTTTTTTGACTTGAGAAAAGTTATCAAACTGGTTATGTCATTCGCAGTTATCAATCGTAGGATCACTTTCCCAATGGATATCTTTTGTTCTATTAAAATTCCAACATAGTTGCCCGTTGCAAATCCTGCCGCATAAGCGATGTAAGTCAATGGATTTGTTAAATTCAGTAATACTTGACCTATTACACTTATCCAAATCAGTACTTCAAAGAATCCCAAAACAGCTGCCCATAATTTCATTCCGCGTGATACAAAAATGATTCTAATTGTACCAATCGAAACATCCAATATTCGAGCAATAAATATTAATAAAGGCAGTACAACCCAATTAAATAGATTAGTATCAAAAAAACTTTCCATTTCAATTACTCCATAATTCAAAATTGAATTTTTTACAAAAAGATAATAATTATTCTAACATTAATAAAGTTACTTATTCTAGGTATAAAATTTAGCCAACTTATGTTTTCAGTCTAACTAATATGAATAAGTATATTTGACAAATAATAATATGGTTTAATTGAAATTAATACTAAAAAATAAAACTGAAAGAATCTCTCTGCCCAATCAACAAGTCGATGAACGGGATACTATGTTTGCCCGTATGGTTCGCAAACTCAAAACGAAACCCTACGATCATTATTATTCGACTAATCCAAGTTTAAAGAAAAAAGATGATCATATAAGAAATCTTCCACCTCTCCTCCATCCTACCGGAAAATATTATGATTCGGATTGCTCTGAACGAGCAAAACAATTATTTGATTCAATAGAGAGTATTTTTATAGACAATAAGATTGTTGATAAGTATGTAAAATTATTTACAAATGATATATCGACTACAAAAGTATTAAAAAAAATAGCAATCGAACTAGGATCTGTTGCCGTAGGTTGTACCTATCTTGAAGAAAAATTTATCTATAGTCATAAAGGTCGGTTTGATTATAATTACGGTAATAAAATAATTTTAAATCACCAAAATGTAATTGTCTTTTTAGTCGAAATGGATCATACGCGGATGCAATCAGCACCTAAAGCAAGTACAATTTTTGAATCTGCAAAACAATATTATGAAGCTGCTTTAATTTCGAAAACACTAGAAGCAATTATCTTGAAATTAGGATATGAAGCTATAGCACATTATGATGCTCATTATGATCTGATTCTACCTCCTGTAGCAGTACAAGCCGGATTAGGTGAACTAGGTAGGAATAACATTTTGATTGCCGATAAATACGGTAGCCGCGTGCCTATAGGTGCTGTGACAACAAATTTACCGCTCGAGTACGATAATCCTATTTCAGTTGGTGCAGATAGATTTTGTGATTTATGTAAAAAATGTGCAATAAATTGTCCGACAAAAGCACTCTCTATAAACGGTAAATCATCGGTAAGAGGAATTGAAAAATGGACAACAAATGTTGAGAATTGTTATTCATTATGGAGAAAATATGGCACAGATTGTGGTATTTGTATGGCAGTTTGTCCATTTTCACATAGGAATAATTGGTTCCATAATTTGATTCGGAAAGTTGTAAAATTCCTGCCAATATTTAACAAAATATTACTGTTTTTTGACGATTTATTATATGGTAAGAAATGGAGAATTAAATAAGTATGAATATTACTTATATTGGTGAACTGGCTGCATTTGGGACTGCACTCTGTTGGACATTTGGTTCACAATTTTTTGAAGCTGCCGGAAAAAGAGTAGGGTCTTTATCTGTAAATCTAATAAGATTATTATTAGCTTTAATTCTATTTTGCATCTTGTCATTATTTACACATGGTACTCTTTTCCCAGTTGATTTTTCTGCACATGCTTGGTTTTGGTTGGGACTATCCGGTATTGTTGGATTTGCATTAGGTGACCTTTTCCTTTTCAAAGCCTTTGTTGAAATCGGTCCTCGTATATCAATGTTGATTATGACACTAACCGCACCATTTTCAGCTTTAATGGGCTTAACATTCTTAAATGAAAAATATTTTTTACCGCAATGGATAGGAATGATTTTTACTTTATTCGGTGTCGGTTGGGTGATTATGGAAAGATCAAATAATACAAACAAGAAACGGAAAGTTAGGGTAATTACGAAAAGAGGAATTATCTATGCATTCCTAGGTATGCTTGGTCAAACCACAGGATATATTCTCAGTAAATACGGTATGATGACAAGTGAAGGTTATCTTAATCCTTTTTCAGCCACTCAAATTCGTGTTATTGCCGGTACAATCGGATTTATTATAATTATATCAATCAACCGATCTTGGAAAAATGTATTTATTGCATCAAAGAATATAGGTGCAATGGGATTCATATTCGGTGGAGCTTTCCTAGGACCTTTTTTAGGTGTATCGTTGTCATTACTTGCATTACATTATATTACTGCGGGCGTGGCATCAACAATTACCGCAATTGTACCTATTTTAATAATACCTTCCGTAATGTATATTGGCAAAGAACATGTTTCAATACGGGCATTTGTAGGAGCCATAATTGCAGTTGCGGGAGTATTTATATTATTCATGAAATTTTAATATTTAGGAGAAAATATGATTGATCTCAGAAGCGATACAGTTACAAAACCAACGCAAGGAATGCTAGATGCAATGTTATCGGCACACGTAGGCGATGATGTATTTGGAGATGACCCAACTGTAAACCAACTCCAAGACATGATCTCAGATATGTTTGGTATGGAATCAGCAATATTTTGTCCATCTGGAACTATGACAAATCAAATCGCCATTAAAGTCCATACAAACCCCGGCGATGAATTAATTTGTGATAGGTTAAGTCACATTTATATTTATGAGGGTGGTGGAATTGCACGTAATTCAGGTGTCTCCACAAGATTATTGCAGGGAGACAGAGGTAGATTTTTGGCATCCGACATCTCAAACAATATCAATCCCGATGACGAACATTTTCCAATTACTACCTTAATCAGTATAGAAAACACCTGTAATAAAGGTGGTGGCAGTGTTTGGAATTTCGACAATATTAAAGAGATTGCTAATGTTTGTAAAAAGCGAAATTTAAAATTACATCTTGATGGTGCCAGATTGTTTAATGCACTAACCGAATCCAAAGCAAGACCTGCTGATTATGGGAACATATTCGATTCTATATCAATTTGTCTTTCTAAAGGATTAGGGGCACCAATCGGTTCTCTTTTACTAGGTAGTAACGAGTTCATTAAAAAAGCACGGAGAATCCGCAAAGTATTTGGTGGCGGAATGAGGCAAGTTGGTTATTTAGCCGCAGCAGGCATTTATGCTCTTGAAAATAATTTAAAAAGATTAAAAGAAGACCACCAACGTGCGAAAATAATTGAAAGTACGTTACTAAATCTTCCATATATTAAATCCGTTTATCCTGTAGAAACAAATTTAATTGTCTTTGAACTTGAATCAAATTTAAATGTTAACCACTTTCTTAAAAAGTTAGAAGAAAAGGATATATTTGTTATTAAAACCGGTCATCAATTAATAAGGATGGTCACACATTTGAATTTTAACGACGACATGCTTGAATCAACTATTGACATTCTGAATAAAATTAAATTTTAGAGAATATTGCACAATATTCGTATTATACTATGTATAAAACTTTTTCTAAATAGTTTAATTAAGTAATATCAGTTTCAAATTATTCTCATCACTGATAATTGTCAATGGCGATTGAAAAAAATAATATTAAGATCCAAGCGATTATAAGATCAACAATCATTATAGCATCCGTCTATTTATTTCTTCTAAGTATTAAACTGCTCGGGCATTCATTTCAAACTTTTGGTCACGGATTTGCCGAAACGCTCATCAATATGACATCAAATCCATTTTCAGGATTAATTATAGGAATTGTTGCAACTAGCATTATACAGAGTTCATCAGTAACTACTTCACTTGTGGTTGGTTTAGTAGCCGGTGGAGCTTTGACATTAGAAACTTCCATTCCGATTATTATGGGAGCAAATATTGGTACAACAATAACTAATACTTTAGTCTCATTCGGACATATTACAAATTTAACTGAGTTTAAACGGGCTTTTGGAGCAAGTATCGTACATGATTTCTTTAATATACTGGCGGTTATTATTCTTTTTCCACTTGAAATGTTTTTCCATCCACTTAAAAAATCAGCGATATGGTTAGAAACAATTTTTTCAGGTGTGGGGGGGTATAAAGCATTCGACCCATTAAAATATATATTAGAACCTGTAATCAAATTTGTTGATGAGATATTCTCACTATTACCTTTTGCGAATATTCTATTATTGATATTTGCATTTGTATTATTATTTTTTTCTCTTACACAATTAGTAAGCACCATACGCTCCGCAGTAATTACCCGTCTTGAAATAATTGTTAATCAATATTTGTTTAAAAATGCATTTATCGGTTTTATTTTTGGTATGTTACTTACGGCAATTGTTCAAAGCAGTTCGGTCACTACCTCTTTAATAATTCCTTTAGCAGGAGCCGGGATAGTAACAATTGCGCAGATATTTCCATATACCCTAGGGGCTAATGTTGGTACAACTGTTACTGCGATCCTCGCCGCAATGGCTACACAGAATCCTGTTGCAATAACGGTTGCATTTTCTCATCTGTGTTTTAATATTTTTGGAATATTAATCATTTATCCAGTCAAATTTATACCAATAAAATTAGCTGAGTTGGTGGGCAATACAGCAGGTAGTTCTAAGCGTAATCTTGCGATATATATCACAATTTATATCTTACTGCACTTTATACCGGTTCTATTTATTTTTTTAACTTAGGATTATTAAACTGTTTTGCAGCTTGGTATGCAGAGCTATATCTCCCTTTAGCGACCATTTTTTCTTAGATGATCCTAATAATACTTTTTCTAATAAATTGGATATAGTAATATTCCAGTCCGAATTGCACTTTAAATAAGTAGTTACAATTGGCAAGAGACAAAAATAAAACTCAAGCAATTATTAAATCAATAGTCATTATTGTCTCTGTATATTTATTTCTATTGAGTATTAAATTGCTTGGGCATTCATTTCAATCTTTTGGTCATGGATTTGCCGAGACACTCATCAACATGACATCCAATCCATTTTCAGGGTTGATAATTGGAGTTGTGGCTACTAGTATTATACAAAGTTCATCAACTACAACATCACTCGTGGTTGGCTTGGTAGCAGGTGGAGCTTTGACTTTGGATACCGCTATACCAATAATTATGGGCGCTAATATCGGGACAACCATTACTAATACTTTAGTTTCATTCGGGCATATTTCTAATCGCATTGAATTTAAACGGGCTTTTGGAGCAGGTATCGTCCATGACTTCTTTAATATTCTGGCTGTTCTAATTCTTTTCCCGCTCGAAATGTTTTTCCATCCAATTAAGAAATCTGCAATTTGGCTGGAAACAATATTTTCTGGTGTCGGTGGGTATAAGGCATTTAATCCACTAAAATTTATATTGGATCCTGTAATCAATTTCATCGATACTGTATTTAATTTATTACCTTTCGCTAATATCTTATTATTGTTATTTGCATTCTTCTTATTGTTTTATTCACTAACAAGGTTAGTAAAAACAATACGTTCCTTAGTTATTACTCGTCTTGAAATAATTGTCAATCAATATCTGTTTAAAAACGTATTCATCGGATTTGTTTTTGGTATATTGCTTACAGCGCTTGTTCAAAGCAGTTCTGTGACTACATCTTTAATTATTCCGTTAGCCGGGGCAGGAATAGTGACTGTAGCACAATTATTTCCATACACTTTGGGTGCAAATATTGGAACAACAGTCACCGCCATCTTAGCTGCAATGACAACGCAAAACCCGATTGCGGTAACAGTCGCATTTTCACATCTATGTTTTAACATTTTTGGAATAATAATAATATATCCTGTAAAATTTATACCTATCAATTTAGCCATTTATGTCGGCGAAAAAGCCAGTAAATCAACACGTAATCTTACAGTATTTATTATAGTTTATATATTGTTACATTTAATACCAGTATTATTTATATTTTTAACTTAGGAGAATACAAAAACCATGTGGAAAGAATTAATAAAAATTTGGAAAAGAGATGACCTCTTAATACAAGCCTGGGATAATTCATTTGAAATGCTTCAATTATCGAAGGAGATATTCACCCAGTCTATTATAATGTTGCGTAAAAAAAGTAACGAAAAAACCATTATTGCCTTGAAAAAACGTGATAAGGAAATAAATGAATTTCAACGTGAAGTTCGCCGCAAAGTAATGACGCATTTTATCCTACAAAAAGATGCTACCGATATCTCAAATGGCTTGGTATTATTGAATATGGTTGTAGATATTGAAAGGGTGGGTGATTATAGTAAGAACATCCTAGATTTAGCTATTAGCACACATAAAACATTTAAATCTGAAAAAGTATGTCCAGAACTTAAAGCGATTGAAGATGAGGTTATAAAAAGATTTGATCAAACTATAGAAGCACTCCAAGCACAAGATTCCGCAGTTGCAGAAGAGTTATTGGCTACTCATAGAAAAATGGTTTCAAGAGTTTCCGACAAATTGGTAGATAACATTTTGAGAGGTGATATTACATTTAATTCAGAATCGAAAGCAGCAGCCGTTGTACTATACGCTCGTTACCTTAAACGGATAGGAAGCCATTTATCGAATATTATTACAACATTGGTAAATCCTTTCGAAGCCATAGGGTATAAAAAATAATATCTAAAAAAAAGCCCTTGATATATTATCGAGGGCTTTTTTTATCATCTTTTAAGATTAAAACATATATCTCAGACCGATCTGTAAACCCCATCTAGAAAATGGACCTGGATCATCAACAAAGGTCTCATTGACTCCGCTAAATTTCAAAATCGGTTCTCCGCCATCTGTCCAACCTGTCAGTTCAAGAGGTGTTGTTGCTAACGGATTGGCAACTTTCCTTACGCCCCAATTACTGTTTACAAGATTGGCAGCATTCAGCAAATCGACACTGAGTTGGAGTGTTCCTAAATTGGTCTTGAAATTATGCAACACTCTCAGGTCTATATTACCAAACCAAGGATTGGTTAGTCCATGTCGTTCGGCGATTTCTCCGCGATGTTTACTCAAATAAGAATCTTGTTCAATGAAAGCATCTAAATCACTCCAACTACTGGATGCATCAAGAACAATATCATTTTCATTTTCAGGAATATAGATCAAATCATTTCCACCAACGCCATCACCGTTGATATCCCCGGCATATGTAAATGAATAGCGGTTACCACCCGAATACACATAACGATTACCTTCAGCAGCCTCAACAAATACACCAATATTGGTTGAATGAGCTGAGTTCCAACTATGGGTGTAATTCGCTGTACCAATTATACGATGACGATTGCCAAACTCCGACCAACTTAATTCTGGAGTATTTGGGTCACCTTGTACCGGTTGACTTTGCCATAAAACACTGGCAATCTCAGTTGATTTAAGATTGTTTTTTGCATTTAGATATGTATAAGCAATACTAGTATTTAACCCAAAATCAAATTCTTTCCGTAATTGTGCCGTTACCGTTAGATTATATCCTTCGTTGATGTTGTCGATCACATAAACACCGGCGCCTTCACCGGGATATGCTTCATTGAGTTCACGATCTGTTGAAGTAGCACCATAATATGGTCTGCCGTCATTTAAGTAACGCTCGGGGACATCAAGATCGGCATTACGCATATAAATGGCATTTAAATCTTTTCCATATATAAATTCTAAAGTCCCTAAGATTTTATTCGGAAGCATTTTATCGATCGCAAAGTTTGTTGTCCATACTTGCGGCCATTTGAAATCATCAACCATTGCATTTAGATCGAATGATTGCTGTAGAACAGATCTTCCCTCAACAGCTCTACCATCACCATCATCAGTTACATGACTAGCGGGAATATCTATCGGATTGTACTGACCCCATAAATTGGGATTAGCACCTGGATTGGAAAGTACGTTACCAATCCATACAAATGGTAGATGACCAGTAAAGATACCGGTTCCTCCGCGTATCTGCATAGAACGATCACCTTTTACATCCCAATTAAATCCAAAACGTGGTGACCATAGCAGTTGCGGGTCCGGTAATTTAGCTTGGTCCACTGTTTCAGGATCATCATTTTCGTCGAGTAATGTCAATCCGGTAGAGAATGGATTATCAACCGGTTCAGTATAATATACTGGGATGTCAACGCGTAATCCAAAGGTCAAATTTAGATCCTGTGACATTTTATATTCATCCTGGGCATATACAGCAAATTGTCCAACATCAATCAATTCACCTTTAAAATCACCTCCAGCTATATTTATCATACCTCTGAAGTCAGTTTGATTATCTACCGCATTGAAAAAGTCATCTAAAGTTGAATATGTAGTTCCACCTAAGAAACCAGCCCACGAAGCATCTAACTGAAACAAACCATGTCGGAAAATATTAAAGGAATTGAAGAAGTTGAATTGTTCATAGTTCACTCCAGCCGTTATCACATGTTTACCCATAAAATAACTAAAGTTATTAGTTATTTGGAAAACATCCTGGTCAAGTATGTTATGGATTGAGAATGGTTCGTGTCCTAAAGTTGTATAGGTTACACCACCTTCTCCAATTTCAATAGTCGGGAAATCTTCGCTAAATGGCTCACGAAAATCCCTGAACCGATTATAACTAGCGAAGAACCGGTTTGCCATATTTGAACCAAACATACTATTTAATTCGAAGGCAAGCGAATGCAAATTATTATTAATCGCATAGCCGGAATTTTGGAATGGCAAACTAGTGTTGTTTGGTCCACGACCAGTATTGTTAAAACTTAGAACAAAACCATGCGGACCCAAATCCCGAACAGCATCAAGATAGTTATATCTTAAAGATGCATTATGCTGATTACTAATATTCCAATCAAGTTTCAGTAGCAATTTATTATTATTAGTATTAAACGTATATCCTTGGTATGGACCGGTATCGTAATCATATACATCTTTCATACGTTTACTTATGGCATCCATCGTGGCAGCACTAACGCGTGATTCTCCAAATTCAATATTTCCATCTTCATCAGCTACAAAGTTTGATCCAGGATCATCTTTACGTTCAATTTCACCGTTAAGGAAGAAAAACAGTTTATTTGGAATGATTGGACCACTGAATGTAAATCCGGTTTGGTTATAAAACATATCGGGACTAGCGATTACTTCATTTCCACTCACCGTATTCCCAACAAACATTTCATTCCTCAGGAATGAGTAAGCCGAACCTTTAAACTCATTCGTTCCACTTTTAGTAATTGTGTTGATACCGGCTCCTGTATACCCACCTTCGGTGACTTTAAATGATGCAACGGATACCTGTACTTGTTCCACTGCATCAAAGGGAATCGATTCGGCATTGGCTTGTCCACCCGGAGCTGGATCATCTAAACCGAATGCATTATTGAAGTATGAACCATCAACGGAAATGTTATTGTAGAGCCAATTTTTACCACCAAAACTAAAGTTACCATCGCTGCGCGGATCTATGCGTGTTAAATCGCGTGTACTTCTTTTAATAGATGGCATCTGTGCAACCTGTAAATCACTAATAAAAGTAGCAGCACCGGTTCTGTCTGAATTTAGAACATCATCATGCATAGCCTGTACCTCCACACCTGTCATTTCAATTGCTTCTACGACTAATGTAAAGTCAACACTCTGTGTTTGACCTAAAATTAGATTTATATCATTTTTTACTTGAGTGCGATAACCAATGTACGAAACAGTGATTGTATATGGTCCTCCTACACGCATATTGGGAATCGTGTAAAGACCAACATCGCGAACCGAAGTACCATATTGAGTACCGCTCGGTTCATGTTTAACAACAACATTCGCTCCAACTAGGGCATTTCCATCAGTGTCAGTAACAAGACCATCGAGACCGGATGTTGTAACTCCTTGCGCAAATATTATAGATGAAAATAGTATAATATTTGCAGTGA
>JAHJCW010000084.1 GCA_018812885.1 bacterium
ATTGAATTAAAGATTGATCCAATTGAATTACGAAAGAAAAATCATGTTCGGCTTGGTGAGGAAATTCCAATCGGGAAAATTATTGGTGAAGGCGGTGAGGGATTCCCGGTAATTGTACGCTCAATGGGACTGACCGAATGTTTGGAAGAAGGTAAAAAACTAATTGAATGGGATAAAATTAAAGCACTGAAACAAAGTGGAATTGTACGGCGTGGAGTTGGTGTTGCAGCAGCCGGACAAGGTTCCGGAATACCCGGAGTTGACATGGGTTCGGCGTTCATCAAAATGAATGAAGATGCTAGTTTCAATTTGCTGATTGGAGCAACAGATTTAGGAACCGGTTCGGATACAGCACTCGCTCAAATAGCCGCGGAAGTACTTGAAGTAGCGGTTGATAGTATCATTGTGTATTCATCTGACACAGACATTACACCATTTGACAAAGGCGCTTATGCAAGCAGCACTACCTTTGTATCCGGTGGTGCAGTAAAGAAAGCAGCGGAGAAAGTAAAAGTGCAAATATTGGACATCGGGATGAAAATATTGGGCGTTAAAAAAGCGGAAATCCGCAACGGATGGGTCATCGCCGAAGGCGGGAAAAAGATCAGCTACTCGGACATTTGTACCAAGGCATTTTACACCGATGAGCAACAGCAGATAATGGCGGAGGCATCGCATATGAGCTATGACTCCCCCTCACCCTATAACGCAACTTTTGCCGATGTGAGCGTGGATACGGAAACCGGAATTGTGCGCGTGAATAAGATAGTATCGGTTACGGATATTGGGCAGGTAATTAACCCGCAGATGAGTGAAGGACAGGTGGAAGGAGCTATTCCGCAATCGCTTGGTATGGCGCTATCGGAATTTATGATTTTTGACGAAAAGGGTGCACCGATCAATACGGATTTCAATAATTATCATATTTATACAGCGATTGACATGCCGGAAATAGTTACAAAATTCGTTAATACGCATGAACCAACCGGTCCGTATGGCGCCAAAGCTGTGGCGGAGATTCCAATTAATGGTCCTGCTCCGGCAGTTGCCAATGCTGTTTTTAACGCCGTAGGCGTTAGAATCAGGAATTTGCCAATTACACCTGAAAAGGTTTTAGGAATGGTTGATGGGTAATGGTTAATGGAATGGAGATACTGATTATATCGGATAATATTTTTGAGAATTAAGGAAAAATAATTGATATATTTGTATTTAGATGAAAGTGGTGATTTAGGTTTTGATTTTGTCAATAAAAAACCGTCTAAATATTTTACAGTTTGTATCATATTAATTAAAAACCAATCTGATAAAAAGATTATTGATAGAGCAGTAAAGCGCACATTACGGAATAAATTAAATCCTACGTCTAAATCAAAAAGGTATGTAGAAGAATTAAAAGCTATATCTACAAATTTACAGATTAAGAAATACTTCTATAACCAAATTAAAGATGTAGATTTTGAAATTTATTCTATGTCTCTGAATAAAATTAGAGTATTTCAAGAACTAGTTGATAATAAACCAAGAGTTTATAATTGGATTGCAAGACTTCTACTAGAGAGAGTCAATTTAGATCAATCTAAAGTAAGAATATCCTTTACAATAGATAAATCAAAAAGTGTGCAGGGTATTAAAGAGTTCAATTCTTATATTCGTAGTCATTTGGAATCTGAAATAAATCCCAAAGTACCTTTAGATATATATCATAAAGATTCAAAAGAAATAAAATGCTTACAGGCTGTAGATTTATTTGCGTGGGGAATTCGTAGAAAGTATGAAAATAGAGACTCTTCTTGGTTAAATAATTATAAGAACAAGGTTAAATTTGATGGTGTTTACCTTCCATAAACAGAAATCGAGCATACCCTATCAATTTGTTTCGTCGAAGCTATTAACAACCGATGGAAGAAAACACTTCGAACAATTAACAGCGGAATTACTGCCCGACCCTACCGTAAATTACAATAATAATTTATTAATATGTCAATAAATATTTACAACATTTTCTATAAATTGTTCCCGGCTCCGGCGGTTGCCAATGCCGTTTTTAACGCCGTAGGCGTTAGAATTAGGAATTTGCCAATCACACCTGAGAAGGTTTTGAGTGGTATAAAATTTTAAATCAAATTAAAGAGTAAATAACTAAAAAATAATGGACCTTTCAAATTTATCATCACATTCGGGGAACATAAATTCGGAAAATTTAGTTTACTTTAGCAATCCTTCATCCAAATTGGGTGAAATATTAACGGCCTTTTCTACTGTTACAGAAAATTCAAAAACATTTAACTGGCAGGATGTATACTATATTAGAATTATAGGGCCAATTTTGGGAATTTTAATTGGTTGTATTTTCAATTATTATTTTGAGATATCTCCTGAAAAACTAAATTACCTCTCTTTACCAGCGTTATTTAGTATGATTATTTTATATTATTGCGTAAAAGTGACTTTTACTGTAAAAAGATGTACTTATGTAGGTACGAAAGGGATTTCTAGA
>JAHJCW010000085.1 GCA_018812885.1 bacterium
AAATTATTGTAATTGGTGTTTTGATTCTATACATATTAATCACTCCCTTTTATTGAGATACACTTTTAACATTAATCATGTGTTTAAACCTTGTATAAATTAATTATTCAATAATTAAATAGAAAGTAAATAAACTATATAGCTAATTAATGACCTTACCTATTAATTCAAATTCACTTGCATCGGTAATTAATACTTTTTCAAATTTACCAATTTCTGTGGCTCCATAAACTTTAACAATGTTATCTACATCAGGTGAGTCAAACTCAGTCCGACCAATTGCATAATTTTCTTTTATTTCATCAATAAGTACATCCATAGTTGAATTAATTAATGATTCATTTTTTTCCAACATAATTGAATTTTGTAACTTTTGCAGATGCAGTTTACGATCATTTTTCAATTTACGTGGTACGTTATCTCTTAACCTTTCAGCAATCGTTCCCTCTTCCTCAGAATAGGTAAAGATACCAAGTCGGTCAAATCTAATTTCCTCGATGAAATCACACAATTGGTTAAAATCTTTTTCAGTCTCACCCGGATAGCCAACTATAACCGTTGTCCGCAAACGAATATCCGGTATCACTTTCCGCAATTTTGTGATTCTATTACGAATTCCAGCTTGTCCTAATCCACGTCGCATTGATGATAATATTTTATCAGAAGCATGTTGGATCGGCATGTCAAGGTATTTGCAGAATTTATTCATTTCAGCAAGTGAATCGATAATATTTTGGGAGAGATGAGCAGGATGTGCATAATGCAGTCGTATCCATTTTAGCGGATCGCCGATTTTATCTAACTCAATCATTAATTTACCAAGATGCGTTTTCTTGGGCAAATCCCAACCGTACGAAGTTGTATCTTGAGCTATGACTAAAAACTCCTTAACTCCGCTATCAACAAGTCTTTCTGCTTCAGTAATGATTACATCAATCGGACGTGAAATTTGTTTACCGCGCATCAGAGGAATACTGCAAAAAGAGCAACCATTATCACAGCCTTCGGCAATTTTTAAATAGGCATAATGGCTCGGTGTAAGCAAGAACCGCCAATAAAGCGGATCATCCTTCAAAAATGGTTTTCCAGTTAGATATGATACAATTTGTCTATGATCATTAACACCGAAAAATCGATCTACTTCCGGTAACTCTTTCTTTAATTGTCCCGGATAACGTTCAGAAAGACAACCCATAACTATCAATTGTTGAAGTTTTCCTGTCTTCTTCAATTCCGTAGCTTCTATTATTGCATCGATCGATTCCTCACGTGCTTGATCTAAAAAACCGCAAGTATTGATAATAATTGTATCAGCTTTTTCGGGTACTGTTGTAATCAATAAATTAGACTGCTTAAGTCCACCAATTAATATTTCGGAATCGACTAAATTTTTAGCACAACCAAGGCTAAGCAAATATATATTTTTAGTCATTTCATTCATCAATACCGATTATCGATTTGACATATTCATTTGCATCGAAAGGAATTAGATCATCTAATTTTTCACCGACACCAATATACATAACCGGAATTTTTAACTCCTCGAACAAAGAAAATGCAATTCCTCCTCTAGCAGTACCATCCATTTTGGTCAGAATTACTCCATCGATTTTAAATAATCGCGTGAACTCGCGGGCTTGAATAAGTGAATTTTGTCCAAGATTTGCATCAATAGTTAATAGTGACACTATACTGAACTCAGGAAAATGTTGATTTACTAATCGAACCATTTTTTCGAGTTCTGCCATTAAATTTTTATATGTATGTAGTCTTCCGGCAGTATCAACAATTACAACGTCAGAATTATTCTTAACAGCTGATTTTAATCCATCGAATAGTACGGCACTTGGATCACTTGATTGGGCATTACATACAATTTTCATGTTTAATCTACGCGCCCATTCCTCTAATTGAGCAGAGGCCGCAGCGCGATATGTATCGGCACCGACCAGAAATATTTTTAAATTTTGTTTACTTAGTAGATTAGCTAGTTTAGCAACTGTAGTAGTTTTTCCGGTACCATTGACACCAACTAGAAATACTACAGATTTTGGAGGAATAACCGGTATGTCTGTATGATATGGTAGGTGTTTGATTAATATTTCTCTGATTAGTCCGACAGGGTCATCAGTTTTATTACTTGTTAACTTTTCAATGATTAATTCAGTAGTATTTACACCTACATCAGACGCTATTAAGCTATCTTCTAATTGATATAATAAAGATTCATCAATCTTTTTTCTTTTTAGTGCTTTAAGCGGTGCGCTTATGGAACTTCGAGTTTTACTCAAAGCTTTAAATATCTTAGCTCCTATTTTCATATTGCTTATATTTTTTTAAATTCTACAAGGTATCGTTTGATATACATTATCCAACTAATCATAAGCAGTATAAAAGCTATCCACAATGAAATACTTCTTAAATATTCTTTATATGGAAATTGAAATATATGTAATACTATCATTAATGCAACAGCCGCTGTCGCCCATTTGCCCGGCTTATTAGCACTATTGACAAAATTCGTATTATTTATGAAATATAACCCAGGTAAGGCAATCGATGCATATCTAATTATAAAGAGTGCGAAAAACCACATCGGGAAAGTACCCAATAAAACTAAATAGAATGTTACTGATACAATTACAATAGAATCAGCAAGCGGATCCAACCACATTCCCAGGTGTGTAACCTCGCGTGCTTTGCGAGCAAAGAAGCCATCAAGTGCGTCTGAGGCAATAGCAATGATAATTAAAATTAGGAGTATTAAAGTCGACTCCGGTTTCTGTAAATAATATATAATTGGTATTACCAAGAATACTCTGATTAAGCTAATGAAATTGGCTAATGTCAATATGCGTTCGGGGTCGGTTATCTTTGATTTATTTTTTTCCATAGTATTATAATTTTAGCGTTGAATCGCAAATGCTACCAATAAATCTATGATCATGTGAAATTAATATTAAATGTTTTTCTTCTAAATATCTAATAAAATGGGAATGTAAATTTAACTTTTGCTGACTTCCCATTCCAAATGTTGGCTCATCCAATATTAATAAATCATAATTACAATTTGACAATACAATAATTAGAGCAATTCTAAGTGTTGTCCAAGATAAATCCAATGCTAAAATATTCTTTATATTCTCCCAGGCAATATTATTTAGACTCAACTCGACACTGATTTTGTTCAATTGTGAACTATATAATTTTCCATTTTTTAATAATAGGTCAACAAATTTCTCTAATGTCATAATTCCTAATAATTTTTCAGGAAATTGATCAAGATATCCAATCTCAAATTTTTTATTATGGGCTTGAGTTAATTTAATCGTTCCGGAAATTGGTTTTTCCAATTTTAACAATAATGAGGCAAGTGTAGATTTTCCGGAACCATTATTTCCAATTATTCCGAGACATCTAAAATTATTTATTGATTCTGAAAAATCATTAAAGATTGGATTTTTATTATTATCATAGTGGAAATTCAGTTTATCGACCACTAAGCCAATTTCACCTTTTTGTAATCTAGTTTTTGGCAATTCTGTTAAATGTAAAGATTTAATTTTTAATAGTCCTTTAAAAGTTAATTGCCATTTTGTATTACCGTACTTTAAATCACTTTCGTCTGATGTAAACCAAATTATAACATTATCATTTTGGGGGGGGTTAAAGAATTGTTCAACAACTTGTCTTTTTAATTGATCGCTTAAAAATGAAAGTGCATCATCAATCAAGATTATGTTAGCAGACACCATAAATGTCGTTGAAATATTCAATAATTCTTTTTCACCACCACTCAACGTAACAGGATGTCTATCAATATCTACCGAAAACAATAATTTATTTTTAGTTTCTTCTAATTGATTTCTAATATGCGCTGTATTTTTTGAATTACATTCTAAACTAAATGCTAATTCATTTTCTATCGTGTTACTTATGATTTGTAAATCAGGGTTTTGAAGAATAACTTTAACATTCTTTTTACTATTTATCTTTTTGCTATTGAATAATGTTGATTTATTTTGTCCATCGTTTGCTAATAAATTAGCCAATTCAGATTTGCCTACACCGCTTTCTCCGTAAATGATGTGTAGTCCCCATGAAAAACTATAGTCTTGAGATTGTTGATTAGGAGAATTATTAAATTGTAATGAAAAGGAAAAAGGTTTAGTCACGGATGATACTCCGCACTACCCTTGTTGCTGAGCCGATATTATCATGGATAACTTTCGTTGCGGCAAAACTTGCATCTAAGAAACGATTTTTATCATTTAACAAAACTTTCATTATGTCATAAAATTCTGTTCCATTATTTATTGAAAAACCGCCACCGGCTTTCAGCAATTCTATTGCCGCATACGATTTTCTAAATTTAGGACCGAAAATTACAGGCAGCCTTGCGATTGCTGGTTCCATAATATTGTGTATGCCACTGGAAAATCCGCCACCAATGTATGCAATTTGTCCCTCCCAATATAATTTTGATAACACACCAACTACTCCAAGTATTACTACTCGGCCATTTTGAATTTTGCTTATCTTTTTTGATCGAATTATTGTTGGTTTGTATCCATGCACTAAAAATTGCTGAATCGACAATTGAATATATTTTTCTGATGGTTCATGCGGTGCCCATAAAATGCATAGTTCTTCATCTTCTTCCATAAGCTGAAATATCGAATTAATAATTTTCTTTTCATCTTCTGGCCAAACACTTCCAATAATAAGTCTTTTGTCGCGCATCAAAACCGTTATTGTATGATTTTTTGTAAATTTATCGGCTTTTTCTTTTACTTGATCATATCTAGGATTACCTAATACGCGTACAGTAGGTTTATTTTTTTGTGGCAATATTTTATTTAGTTGGTAATTATCTTCTTCTGTTATAGTATAAATTGTAGAAAATGATTGATATACTGCTCTATAAAAATGTTTAATTATTGGCAGAATTTTAGATGTATTCTGATCGAATCTTGCAGCGAACACAGTTGTATGAATTTTGCGTTTATTAGCTAACCAAATTATGTTTGGCCAAATATCGTATGTGGCAAAAATAATTTTTTTGGGTTTAATAATTTTGAGTACTTTTCTGATGGACCATATAAAATCGAACGGTAGATAAATCTTGCAATCAATATTTTGATCATCAACATTTTGATATCCAGAGGGTGAGAAAAAACTTGCTATTACATAGCACTCTTTTTCTACCTCTTTTAATCCTCTCAAGACAGGTCGCACTTGTTCAAATTCTCCATGTGAGGCAGCATGAAACCAATAAACAGATTGTTTATTGTCCCAACTTTGTAAAGTATTTTTTAAGATATCAACAGTATGAAAACGTCCCACTAATCCATCTTTCATTTTTTTATTAAATATTGCACCAATACTTGCTAAAATAAATATTAGCGGATAGATTATTAAATTATAAATAAGGAACCAAAAATATATCATAATAGACCGCCTTCAGTAATCTTACTTAATACAATTTTGGGAGTAATGGTCGTCATACAATATTGTTCATCGCGATAACATTTACGATTTCCGCTTTGGGAACAAGGTCTACACCATAGGTTGTTATTTTCGATTGAAATTGAGTTATTCCGATTAACCCCTGCTCCCGTTTCTCGAGAGGTTGGACCAAGTATCGTAACTACTCTTTTCCCCAACGCTTCTGCCGCATGTATCAATCCTGTATCGGCACCAATAATATATTTTGATCTTGCAATAATTGACATTGACTCTCTTAAACTTGTCTTCCCTTGTAAATTTATTAAAGTTGAATCACATTTTGCGAGTTCAGTACAAATATTATCTTTTATCCCGCCTAAAATTACAAAATCAACATTTTCACGATTTTTCAGTTCTGCAAGCAGTTTATAATAATTATCAACTAGCCAATATTTTTGTGGCCAAGCTGCTCCGGGAATAATTGTAATGAACGATTTTTTAACCCCCATTTTCCTAAGCATTATTTCTACTTGTATTTTTTCAAATTCAGATACAAATAATTCAGGTAAGGGATATTTTTCATCAATCATCCATTCCTTAATTGGTTGATGTAATAATTGTAATTGAGAAAAATCCCTTGAGAAATAATTTTTCCTAAATCGAAATAGTAAAAATCTCTTCCATCTTGGTTTTATTAGAATTCTTTTTGGAATTTTTCTAATCCAGAATCGGATTATTTTTGACCTGAGGGAATTATGGAAATCAATTACCAAATCATATTCGGAACTATTAATCCATCTTCCTGTTGTTATCAAATGTCTGAAACCGGTATTTCTATCGTAAGAGATAATTCTGTCAATATATTTATTTCCTTCCAAAATTGGAGCAAAATCATCCAGAGTTAGAATATCAATTTTAACGGTTGGGAAAACAGACTTTAAGGTTATAATTGGAGACATTGTTAATACAATATCACCTATTGAGCTAAATTTTATTACTAATATTCGTTTGGGATTAGCAATCTTATTTGTTGCGATTGCCATTATAATTTACCAAATCAATTAATTTTTGTTTGTATACTGTCTCCGGATATTTATCTATTGCAGACAGTGCTTTCTCAGAATATTCAGTGATTTTGCTCTTCGCATAGTCAAATCCACCAGTTGATTCAATTATGGATTTCAATTCTTCTGTAACCTTTTTTTCCTTTTTGACTTTACGTAATAATCTACTAATTTGTCTAACTGTTTGTTTATCAGCGGTATTCATACTATGTACAATCGGAAGTGTAATCATATTGCTTATCACATCTTGTGCTAAATCTTTCCCGGTATCTGATTCATTTCCAAGTAAGTCAAATAAATCATCTTTAATTTGAAATGCGATTCCCAAATTATTTCCAAAGATTTTCAGTGCCTCGTGATCTGCTTCGTTTTCCGAGGAGGTAATAGCACCTAATTCACAAGCAGTTGCTATTAAAGACGCTGTTTTTTTCTCAATCATTTTATAATAAACATTTTCATCCATACGTTTATTAATTGACTTTTCAATTTGCAACAACTCACCTGAGCTAAGATCTTCTGCAGTTCGACCAATACTGTCTAATACTTTAAAATTCTTCATCTTGACCATATAAATTAATGATTTGCTCAGAACATAATCGCCCATCAATAAAGATATTTTGTTTTTCCAAACCCTATTTAATGAGGGCCATCCACGACGGTATTCGGCATCATCAATGATATCATCATGGATTAATGTTGCGATGTGTAATAACTCCATTATAGCTGCTGCGCGATAGGTATTCTCTGTCGGTTTACCGCAAACATGAGCAGCTAATATTGTTAAAATCGGGCGAAACCTTTTACCGCGTCTTTGAATAATATATTTACTTACCGTATTTATGAGTCTAACATCAGATTGCAAGGCAGATTCGAACTCGATTTGAAATCTATCCAAATCATCTTTAATAGGTTTGGTTATTTCTTTAAGAATAGAATTTGCCATTAAGCCGGTTTGTCTTCCTTTTTCCGTTTTGCACGATTTACACCAGCTGAAACTAAAATACTTATTTCATATAATATTATTAATGGGAATGTCATAATTAACATGCTTATCGGGTCAGGCGGTGTGATAAAAGCGGAAAGAATCATTATTGCTACAATCGCATGCCGGCGATACATTCTAAGAAATTTGGGAGTTAATATACCAACTGATGATAATATGAATGATACAATCGGCATTTCAAATATAATGCCGGCACCCATCATCAGCCACGTAATAAAACTAAAATAATAATTAATTGAAATATTATTTTGAATATCTCCATAACCCATTGATGTAAAAAAATTGAGTGAAAATGGTATTAGTACAAAATATGCAAACAAGATTCCACTCAAGAATGCTATATACGTAAAAATTATTATTGGAAGAATAAATCTTATCTCAGTTCTATATAAACCGGGAGCTGCAAATTTCCACAATTGATAGGTAATTATTGGTAATCCTAAAATAAAACCGCCAACAAATGCCAATCCCCACTTTACCATGAACATCCCTTGTACTTTCAAAACTTGAAGGGTGAATTGATGGTTAATATTTTGTGTAGGCGCTACTAATAATTCCATAATCTTGTTAATAAAGACAAATGAAATAATCGCTCCAATAATCACCGCTATAAGCGATTTAATAATCCGCCAACGAAATTCTTCAAGGTGATCCAAGAACCCCATTTCAACTATTTCTTTAGTCATGTTTTGTCGCATCCATTATTTGACGAGCAATTTCATAGGCAGAGGATTTAATTGATCCTACGTCTTTGGTATGTTGTTCGAGTTCAACCAATCTTTTTGATGTCCAAAATTCTTTTAATAATTTATTTTGAATCAGTGAAAACACCCTATTACGATGACGATCAAGCTGTTTTTGAGTTATAATACCTTTATCATCCATTAATTTTAAATGAGTAAATAATTCGTTATATAGTTCTATTGTGCCTGTACCAATATTTGCAATTGTATTCAGAACGGGCGGTTCTAATCTAAATTTACCATGATTATTATGTAACAGTGATTTCAATGAAGTCGCTAGTCTTGTGGCACCAGGACGGTCTGATTTGTTTATTACAAAAAAGTCAGCTATTTCAATTAATCCGGCTTTCATCAACTGTACCTCGTCTCCTGATTCAGGAACTAATACTACCACTGTGATATCAACAGCTTTTATTACATCGTATTCTCCTTGTCCAACACCGACAGTTTCAAAAATAACAATATCTTTTCCGCTTGCCGCGAGAATATCACCTACGTCTTGTGCCCTCTTAGCCAAGCCACCCAAATCGCCACGCGAACCCATACTCCTTATAAACACACTATCATTCCATGTAAACTTGTTCATTCGCACTCGGTCTCCTAACAAAGCACCACCTGTATATGGACTTGTCGGATCGATGGCAATTACTCCAACTGATTTTTTATTATCAATTATAGCTTGGATCAATTGATCAATTAATGTGCTTTTACCGGCACCGGGTGGTCCGGTAATACCAATGCGTATTGCTTTTTGCGTATATGGATAAATATCTTGATAGAATCGACTATAAATATCTTTATTATCTATAATTTGGGTAATAACCCGCGATAATGTGCGATGATCGTTATTAAGGATACCTTTTAATATATCTTTATCCATTATGGAACTGTTTAATTATGTAATAATAGTTCATATAAAATTAATCTTGAAAATACGGTTATTATTATATCAATTCAAATTGGTAACATCTATTTTACCTTAAACAAATCAGTTGAAATAGATAGTAATATTGTTAAAATTAGAATTAAAATATTCGTCTTCAAATCATGAGAACAATTATGCAACCAATAACAAATTATATAAAGAGCGAATTAAAGCAACATGGTGACGCCACAAAAGCACGGCAGATGCAAGCTTATATGAAGACCGATCAACCTTTCTATGGAGTTCAATCGAAGTTGCGGAAACAGATATTTCGCGAGGCAATTAAAAAATACCCCATCACATCACGAGAAGAATGGGAAACGGTAATTATTGAATTGTGGGAAGGAACACATCGCGAGGAAATGTACCAAGCACTGGAAGTCGCTGAGCGGTATAAAATATATCATTACGAATCTGCCTGGACTCTATTTGAAACATTATTACGAAGTGCAACCAATTGGGATACAGTGGATTGGCTTTCATCAAATTTGATTGGACAATTAGTATTTAAATATCGACATTTTGAAAAACAACTTGAAGAGTGGTCCGAGGACAAAAACTTTTGGGTAAGACGAGCCTCACTCCTCGCTCACTTGAAGCATAAAGAAAAAACCAATATTAAATTGCTATCGCAAACAATTTTGAAACTTGCCCATGAAAAGGAGTTTTTTATTCGAAAGGCAATTGGTTGGGTTTTAAGGCAGTATAGTTATACCGATCCCGTATGGGTCATACAATTTGTTAATAAGTATGAAGATAAATTATCCGGTTTGAGCAAACGAGAAGCTTTGAAAGCAATAAATCGAAAAAGTAGATTAGTATAAGGAATAATAAAAATGAAAACTAGAACAACAATATTAACTTTGTTAACAATATGTTTATTATCATTAAACCTATTAAATGCTCAGACTAATGATGTAACAAAACCAATAGATTCATTAAAAATAGCAAACAATGAAAAATTAGTTGTACTATGGACAAGTGGTGATAGGGATGTTGCTATCAAAATGGTATTTATGTATACCTATAATGCAAAAAAGTATGGATGGTGGGATGATATTACTTTTATTGTGTGGGGACCCTCTGCGAAACTTATTACTGAAGATGCTGATCTTCAAGAATATTTAGCAGAAATGCTCAAAGAAGGAATTGTCGCCAAAGCCTGTAAAGCATGTTCCGACCAATATGGTGTATCTGAAAAACTTGAAGAGCTAGGTATCATCGTTAAATATATGGGAGTTGAATTGACCGATTATATTAAAGAAGGGCGTCACGTTCTAACATTTTAAAATTTTAAAATACATATCTAGGCCGGAGAATTTTTTATCTGCAAAACAATTGGTTGAGTTTTACGGCAGAATAGTTATACCGATCCTGTATGGGTCATACAATTTGTTGATAATTATGAAAATAAACTTTCCGGATTGAGTAAACGAGAAGCTTTGAAAGCTATCAATAGAGATAAGAAATGACTTATTACATATTATTTGGAATAACCTACGCTTTAGCTGCAGCCCTCCAACCGGGACCGCTACAAACGTATATTATTTCTCAGACTTTAAATAAAGGATGGAAAGCAACAATTGCAACTGCTTTTGCACCTATTATTAGTGACATTCCAATATTTATTATTGTATTTTTCCTATTAACTAAGCTACCACCCACTTTTTTAAATGTCTTAAGAATAATTGGTGGATTATTTCTATTTTATCTATCATATCGCACTTTTAACTCTTGGAAACATTATTCTTATAACAATAATAATGGTAATAGTATAGGAACATTTTTTAATGCCGTTTTGGTAAATCTGCTCAATCCTAATCCTTATATTGGATGGAGCCTAATAATGGGGCCAATGGTTCTAGAAGCATGGAATAAAACGCCAAGTTTTGCTATCACTTTAGTTGTTTGCTTTTACTTAACTATGATAATATCATTAATCGGTTTAATATTTCTTTTTTCTTATGCGCGATCAATCGGACCAAAAATTAGTAGGTCATTATTAGGTTTATCATCTATAGGTCTATTTATTTTTGGAATATATCAGCTATATAGAGGAATTACATTTTAATATGATTAATCTCTCCGGATTGAGTAAACAAGAAGCTTTGAAAGTTATAAACCGGAAATCGTTAAAATTATAATATTGTTTATGGTGTTTTTATTCTTATATAATAGCTTAATTTCTATTAGTTTATAACCATATTTTGGTACATTTATAAAAGGAGAATCATTTTGGATTTAATCACAATTATCATTGCTATACCTGTTACGCTGCTGCTTGTATATCTATTATTAAAGATGTTCAACAATGGCAAAGGTAAAACAATAGTAACACACAAAGGTGTTGTTGATCGCATTCGCGAAATGGGTGACCTTGTTGCACTTACGGCTTTTTATAAAGATATCGCTACTAAAAAAAGTACAAACAAGCTATGGGATTTTCTTGGTGGCAAAAAGATGGCGGTTATCAGCGAGTTTGACCTTGAATACCGTTATGATTTACATAAAGCTGATATCAAAGAAAGTAATAATAAAGTAAAAATTATAATGCCGATTTGTACAACTAAGGTCAGCACCGGTGATATTGAAATTTACGATGAGCACTCGCCTAATCTTTTCGGCATACCGATACCATTAACCAACTTTAGTGTGGATGACAGAAATTCACTTATTGCCGGTGCCCGCGAAAGTGCTACAATTACTGCCCGAAAAAAGACCGATGAACTTCTGCCAAAGATTGAAAAATCTGCCCGTGATACGCTTACAACTCTCCTGCAAGCAAGTGGTGTAGAAAATATTGAAATTGAGTTTA
>JAHJCW010000086.1 GCA_018812885.1 bacterium
CATACATTTCATGTTGATTAATAACTGTTAGTAATAGCTTAATTATAAAAGGTGCAGACCCTAACAAAGGATTTATCTACTGTGAGCTTTAGAGCAAAATTGAAAGTGAAATAAAATCTATTATAAATTAACTACTTATGGAATTAATAGGAAAAACAACAATTAATCCGATTTTATTTTACTCCGGTAAGATTGCAGGATATTTTACTTGGATGGTTCTATTTCTTTTGATACTGAATATCAATCTATTTGACAAGATATCTTTTGGTTATAATGATTATCTTTCAATTGCAATTCTGATAATTGGATTGATTTTCGTTGTTTTAAGTCTCATCAATTTGGGAAGATCAACACGACTGGGATTACCATCAGAGAATACAGTTTTAAAAACTAATGGACTTTATAAAATAAGCAGAAACCCTATGTATTTAGGATTTGATCTATTGACAATTTCTTCAATGATTTACACTCTGAACTTATTTATAATAGTGCTTGGAATTTATAGTATAACAATCTACCATTTGATAATAGTGGGAGAGGAACAATTCTTAGAAAAGAGATTTGGCTTGGAATATACAAATTATAAAAAAAAGATTAGACGATATTTATAGAAACATGTTTGTATTAACAAGAAGTAACAATGTATAAATATGAACCCTTTTGTATGCAACATTTTATTTGATTGCCGTATATTTTGGCTCAGTTGAAATAACAAATACTCGTCATACCATGGTATGCGATCTAATTGCTGATTTTGCCGGAATTGTTACCGCAATTACTATCGTGTATTTATTTTTTCATTAAATTAAATTTATGATTAATATTCAATTTAAAAAATTGTGAAAAAAAATAGTGATTTTACAACTAAACAATTATTGCACTTATTTCGCAATAAACGTAATACGTGATAAACGAAAATTTGCGTGCTATACGCATTGCGTTTGTTAGGAAGTTGTGCGTCATGCAAGACCGACTCTCTGCTAACGAAATACAGTGACTAATAAAATGAAAACAATTGAAGAAAGCGTTGTAACAGCGATGGATGGTTCTGATAAGGAACTTTTTCCATATTTACCTTATATACTACAAGACCTTTGGGAAATTGGAGCAGACCCAGGCGTAATAATCAAACTGATAAGCAAACATTTTGCCAATTGTGCCGACTTAAAAGTCCTTGATTTAGGTTGTGGAAAAGGAGCAGTATCAGTAAGGGTGGCGAAAAATTTAGGATGCAGTTGTTATGGGGTAGACGCAATTCCTGAATTCATAGTATTTGCACAACAAAAAGCTATTGAATTTAAAGTTGGACATCTGTGCACTTTTGAAACGTGTGATATTAGAGAAAAAGTTAAAGATTTGACAAGATACGATATAGTAATACTTGGAGCAATCGGGCCTGTATTTGGTGATTATTTTACAACTCTGTCAACCTTGTCAAAATGTATAAATGAAAATGGAATTTTCATTATTGATGATGGTTACATAAATGATAATAGCGATTACAGTCATCCCTTAATGTTTAAAAAATCGTCCATAATAAAACAAATAGACAAGGCAGGAATGAAACTTGTTGAAAATGATATTATGGACAGAGAAGACATTATAGATTCAGACGATTACATTTTTGATAATCTTAAAAAGAGATGTTATGAGTTAATTGAGAAATACCCTGATAAACAAAATTTATTTCTCGATTATATTAAAAAACAAGAGATAGAAAATGATGTACTCGAAAATAAAGTAATCGGAACGACCATGGTAATTAAGAAAAAATAAATTGATAAAATGCACGAACGCACAACAAAGTGTATATGCCATAAGGGTTACAGTGGGTATTCAAGCGTTGTAGCCTACACCAATTTTCGTATCGGTGGACAGGTAACTGCCCCGCAATCCCTTACAGCACATACACATGACCGTTAAAAAAATAAAAAGCCACCTATTCGGTGGCTTTTTATTTTAAATAGATATTGTTTTTAGTACCGATAATGATCCGGTTTATATGGTCCGCCTTTGGGAAATCCGATATATTCAGCTTGTTCATCGGTCATCTCAGTTAAGGTGACACCCAATTTATCGAGATGTAGTCGTGCGACTTCTTCATCAAGGATTTTCGGTAACATATATACGCCTATTTTAGGTCTGTCCTTGGCAAGCGCTATTTGCGCTAACACCTGATTAGAGAATGAATTTGACATTACAAAACTCGGATGACCCGTAGCACAACCTAAGTTTACCAATCTACCCTCAGCTAACATGAATATTTGATGACCACCCGGGAAAGTATATCTATCAACTTGTGGTTTGATATTTTCACGATCAACATCTTTAGCGTTATTTAATGGATCGACCTGTATTTCGTTATCGAAATGACCGATGTTACATACAATAGCTTGATCCTTCATTTTACGCATATGTTCAACTGTTATTACATCGCGGTTTCCAGTTGCGGTAACGTAAATATTAGCTTCCGGCAGAGCTTTTTCAGTGGTAACCACTTCAAACCCTTCCATTGCCGCTTGTAATGCGCAAATTGGGTCAATTTCAGTAACTAATACACGTGCACCGTATCCGCGCATAGATTGCGCGCAACCGCGACCTACATCACCATAACCGCAGACCAATACTGTTTTTCCGGCGATCATAACGTCCATTGCACGTTTCAACCCATCCGCAAGCGATTCGCGACATCCGTAAATATTATCAAATTTTGATTTTGTAACCGAATCATTCACATTATAAGCAGCGAATAATAATTTATTATCTTTCGCCATCTGCTGTAAACGGTGAACTCCCGTTGTTGTCTCTTCGGAAACACCGATAATATCTTTGGTAATTTTATGCCAATGCATCGGATCTTTGGTGTGTACTTCACGCAGTAATTTTTCGATAACCTGTTCTTCACGAACCTTAGTTGTTATTGCCGGTAACGAGCCTGTTTTTTGATATATTTCTTCTAGCTGATATCCTTTGTGAACCATTAATGTCGCATCACCGCCGTCATCAACAATTAGTTGCGGACCTTGGTTTTCCGGGTGAGTTAAGGCTTGTAATGTACACCACCAATATTCCTCAAGAGATTCTCCCTTCCACGCAAAAACCGGTGTTCCGCCGTCAGCAATTGCGGCTGCGGCGTGGTCTTGGGTAGAAAATATATTGCAGCTTGCCCACCGTACATCTGCGCCCAATTCCTTTAAAGTCTCAATCAAAACTGCCGTTTCAATTGTCATGTGCAATGAGCCGGTAATCCGATAACCTTTTAATGATTTTTTCTTCCCATATTTTTCGCGGATTGCCATTAATCCGGGCATTTCTTTTTCCGCAATAGCGATTGCTTTCCGCCCTGCTTCTGCCAATGAGATATCAGCAACTTTATTTGGTAATTTTTCAACTATAGATGTCATATCTTTCCTTACTTTCTCAGATAAATTTTTTAAAATGTTTCTGTTCAGATTTTCAGTAAATGGTTGGGTCGACATAATTCTCACCAATTATAAATAGGACTTTAATCTTTCAACCATGTCGGTTCTTTCCCAAGTAAAAAGTTTATTGTCACGACCAAAATGACCATAAGCAGCAGTTTGGCGATAACGCGGTTTCTTTAGATCAAGATGAGCGATAATTTCAGCCGGTTTTAATGGAAATACTTCCTTAACAATTTCTGTCAATTTCTCATCACTTACTTTCCCTGTACCGAATGATTTTGCATATACGGATATTGGCTCAGCAACACCTATGCTATAAGATAATTGAACTTCACATTTGTCAGCCAAATCCGCGGCAACAATATTCTTGGCAATATAACGTGCCATATATGTAGCAGATCTATCAACCTTTGATGGATCTTTACCGGAGAAAGCTCCCCCTCCATGCGGAGCGTAGCCGCCGTAAGTATCTACAATAATTTTCCTACCTGTTAATCCGGTATCTGCTTCAGGGCCACCCGTAACAAAACGTCCCGTACCATTAACTATAAATGAATCATCATATTCAATATTACTCGCTTCCAAAACGGGTTTGATAATATTTTTAATGACCTCTTTTTGTACAAATTCAAGTTCTTTTTCTTCACTTCCGAATTTATCAAGCATATCAGTATGCTGAGTTGCGATCACAACTTTTTTTACTGATTTTGGTATTCCGTCTTCATATTCAACAGTCACTTGAGATTTGCCGTCAGGACCTAACCATGGCATATTACCATTCTTGCGTTCTTTCGCCAATTTTTCAGTCAAACGCTGTGCCAATTGAATCGGCAACGGCATTAATTCTGGTGTTTCCTTACACGCGAATCCGAACATCATCCCCTGGTCACCTGCACCCTGCTCTTTTCCGCTACTGGTGTCAACTCCCTGTGCAATATCTGCACTTTGCCTATGCAATTTTGATGTTACCATAACTGATTCATCATCCATACCGTAAGCAAGATTTGTATAACCTATTTCGTGCAAAGTTTCTTTAACGATTTTTTCTACTTCGGCAAATCCTTGAGTATTTACCTCACCACTAACCACAACTAAACCATTAGTGGCCATTGTTTCACATGCTACACGTGATTCATTATCCTGCTCTAATAAATTATCTAATATGGCATCAGAAATCGCATCGCATACCTTATCAGGGTGACCTTCTGTGACTGATTCAGAAGTAAATAAATACCGACTCATAAATTCTCCAATTTTACTTTTTTAACAAGCGTCAAAGTTAATAAAAATGGTTCTTGTTGACCATTAATTATATAATTTAAATTTGCCTTAATTAACAAAAATCATTACCATCGTTTGCAGCTATTTTATTAATTATTTGATGGTTAATGATTTTTGAATTTTCTAATATAATGCTATCCTCAATTTTGGAATTTTTAACAATACAATCATTCATAATTGTGACATATGGACCAATAATTGAATTTTCTATAACACAATTTTCACCAATAAATACCGGTTCATTGAATTTTGATAAAGTAAATTTTTTATGATTAGAAATTAACAGCTTACGATTTGAGTACAAGATAGCTTCAGGAACACCAATATCAAAATAATTTGGTGTTGGAAACACTCCGAAATTTTCACCTCGTTTTACCATTATTTGTAAAGCGTCAGTAATTTGGTATTCATTGTTAGTTTTTATTTCGTTTTTTATTAATTTTTCAATTGCTGATTTTAACTGTCCTTCATTAGTAAAATAATATAATCCACTGATGGCTAAATTGCTCGGTGGATTAGGATGTTTTTCATAAAAATTAAGTACTTTACCATCTTTTAATTCAACTACACCAAACCGCGATGGATCATCAACTTCAATGACACCAATTACATTTTCCGAAGATGAACAAAATTCATCATAATTAAGTTTGAAAATTGTGTCACCAAGTTGAACTAAAACAGGTTCATTGGTATTTGCTAAACCGGTTAAAACAGCATGGCCTAATCCTAATCGCTCCTTTTGTTCAATAAATGAAAATTTGCCATCATATTTTTTCATATGATCGATCACTTGCTCTTTTAAATGTCCCACTATAAAAACTATCTCATTAATACCAGAATTAAATAGCGGCTCCAGAATAAAATCTAAAGCAGGTTTACCCGCTATTGGTAATAGAGTTTTTTGATACCGCTCGGTATGCGGCATTAATCGGGTACCGTACCCGGCGACAGGAATGATTGCTTTCAAATTTCTCTAATGTTTAATGATGGTTATTTTGTTTACTCTTTATTTTTTTTACACGGGCAATCATTTTTTCAACAGCAAGGTCTATTGATTTTGTGATGTTATCTGTGGATTCTTTAACATTGAGCTTACGACTTGGAATAGATAAATTTAATTCAGTAACATATAGGTCGTTTTCACGGAATAACAAAATTTGACATTGTATAGCCCGATCATAAACTTTAGTGATTTTTTGAACTTCACTTATGGCATAGTTTTTTAAATTGTCAGGTGCATTAAAATGTCGAGAGGTAAATTCAATGTTCAATTCAAACTCCTTATTTTTATTATAATTAATTATCTCCATGCGGATGAGCTTTTTTATATATATTTTTAATCCTTTCCGGTTGAATATGGGTATAAATTTGTGTGGATGACAAACTGCTGTGTCCTAATAAGTCTTTAATTGCCCTTAGGTCAGCTCCTCGATCTAATAGATGGGTTGCGAATGAATGTCGTAAAGTGTGAGGACCAAGATGTTCCCCTTCTGTAACTAATCGTAAATACATATTTACGCTACGTTGAACCGTCCTTTGTGATATGCGTTCACCTTTTGAATTTACAAATACTGGAGCGTTTGTGTCAGCAGTTTTTAATGATCTTCCGGTTTTTTTTAGATAATTTTCAATTGCCGTCAAAGCTTTATTGCCAAATGGAATCAATCTTTCTTTATTACCCTTTCCACATACTTTAATCAGTTGATTATCAATGATAATATTTTCAAAATTAAGATTTACTAACTCGCTTAACCTAATTCCGGTGCTATAAAATAACTCTAAAATTGCTCTATCTCGCAACCCTGCGATGGTATTTGCGGGGGGGGTTTCCATTAACTTTGTAATTATTTTTTCATCAATAAAATTTGGTAGTAATTTTTTAGTTTTTGGAGTTTTAACATATAATGCCGGATTATTATTGACAACTTCCGCTCTGACTAAATATTTAAAAAAAGATTTAATCGATGCCAATCTTCTTCCAATTGTTTTTGAAGAAAAACCATCTTCGAATTGCTTCCCTAAAAAATGTCTGATTGCTTGTTTATCTATACTTCTTATTGAAATATCGGGAGTCCCCACATATTCAATTAAAAAATCGTTAAATCTATGTAAATCATAAATATAGGAAACACAAGTATGTTTGGAATATCCTCTTTCTTTTTCTAAATAGGAATCGAAGTCATCAATATATTGATTAAAATTGTCAGACATTCAATGATTCAATCTTATTTATAATATCATATATATCAATAGGTAAATCAGCTTCAAAACTCATCGTTTTTTTACTGCGAGGATGCATAAAGGAGATTTTTTGTGCATGCAAAATATGACGCTGTACTATTTTAAATAATAATTCCATTTTTCTTGAGATTTCCGGCATATAACCTTTCATACGGGATAATCCTCCACCATATTTTGCATCACCAATAATCGGGTTTCCGCAAAAAGCAGAATGAACTCGTATCTGATGAGTACGTCCTGTTTCTGGAAAATAATTAACATGACTAAAATATTGCGATTCTTTTACGACCTGAAAATTAGTTTGAGCTTCCTTTCCGGTAAGATTCACCATAAATGATGTCGGATCATTTCGTTTTCTTCCTATTGGTTGATCAATCAATCCTTCTTTTTCTTTCCAATATCCCCAAGTAATACCAAAATATACCTTTTTTACAAGTCTATTTGAAAACTGTTCCGCCAATTTTATGTGAGCATAATTTGTTTTGGCAACAACAATGATTCCGGAAGTGTCTTGATCTAATCTATGAACAATGCCCGGACGTACAGGTCCATTTATATCGGATAATTGCTTACAATGAAATGCTAATGCATTCGCGAGGGTTCCATCTATATTACCTTTACCGGGATGAACAGTCATACCGGCTTGTTTATTAATTACAATGATCTCATCATCTTCAAAAATAATATCGATTGGGATTTCTTGTGGTTCTATAAATTCAACATTGTCATTAATTTCAGATATATCAATTTGAATTTGATCATTTTGATTAACACTATAATTTGTTGGCTTGATTTCTCCATTTACTGTGATATAGCCATTTTTTATATATTTCTGTAATTGGGTACGAGAGTATTCATCAATATTATCCGCCAAGAATTTATCAAGACGAATCCCTGATTTATTAACGATTAAGATATCGTTTTTCAAATGACTGTTTTAGCGGTCTGTTTCTTTGATTGTAAAAAGAATGAATAAAATAAATATAAAATCATTCCGATAGTTACAGCTGAATCTGCAACATTAAAAATGTACCAATGATATCCCCAAAAAATGAAATCAAACATATCTACAACTTCTTTAAACATTGCACGGTCAATAAAATTACCAATCGCTCCGGCGATGATGAGTGCTAAAGAAATTCGTAAAATAATATTACCTTTCCGTTCGTGCCATAAGTAAGCAATAAGAAAAATTGTCAATATAAACGAAGCTACTGTAAATAAATAAATGCCCCCCGGAAAATTGATACCAAATGCCATTCCATCATTTGAAATATAAGTCAAATGGAAAAAATTCTTGATCACCGGTATCGTCCCGTGCAGCTCCATCGTAGAGCGAATTAAATATTTAGAAACCTGATCAAGAACTACTATTGCTAAACTAATAGTTAAAACAATCACAACAAGCCCATCTTATCCTTTTCTTTGCAGTCAATACACATCGTAGCAATCGGTACGGCCAAAAGTCGATCTTCAGGAATTAATGGACAGGTCGTACATAAATTCCTAGGTACCTCTGCACACTGTTTACAAATTCCATATGTGCCATTATCAATCCTTTTTAAAGCACTTACTAAGTTTTGGTAATAGCTGTTTTCACGTACCATAAACTGAAAATTTTTCTCTTTTTCATTAGAGTCTGTTCCTGCGTCTGCCATATGTACACTATAAACCGAATCTGGAACATAGCTTTCACTTGCCTTGCCACTGTCAATAACACCTTCCTTTATTTCTTCCATATCATTTTGCACAGTTTCAATTTCGTTTTGGATTAAATTTCTAAATTTATTTAGCTTTGATTTGCTGTATTTTTTTGGATTTGCCATAATTTTCTCTCAGTCCTTAATAATCCGGGAAATACCCAGAATAATATTTTCACCTTGAATTTTAATTGTATCGGAAAATTCAATTTCCGATCCATTTTGTTCGATAGCTACCGTTAAAGTCTCATTACAAAAATAATCTTTATAGATATTTACCGCTTTCCCGACTTCACCCTCAATCTTACCAAAAACTACAATTCGGTCTTCAACAGCAAAATCTGCATTTTTCCTCATAATTTGTACTTGACGTATCAAATCCCTTACAATTCCTTCTTGAATAAGCGCATCATTTAATGCGGTAGATAAGGCAACTGTAAATCCTTCATCTTGCACAGCTGTCAACCCTTCCATAGATGAAGTTTCAATTAAAATATGTTCTTGTTTTAATGTTAATTCACCGGAATCTGTATTTAGCACTACTTTCTCATTGACTTTTAATTGATTCATAATATCATTTACATTCATTTCGTCAAGGGCTTTGCGTATTAATGGTATTGCGCTGCCAAAAGTTTTTCCTAATACCGCAAGATTCGGTTTTACATCATAAGTTATTAATTCTTTTGAATTAGTCACGCGCTTTATCTCTTTTACATTTAATTCATCTAATATAACAGATTTATTATCAACTATAAACTCGGATAATTTATCATCATTTACAACATAAAACAAACTTTGCAAAGGTTGTCGAATTTTCAGGTCAGCTTTATTGCGGGCAGATCGTCCTAACTCCACAACTTTTTTAAGTGCATCAACTTGCTTTACCAATTCATCATCAATATAAGTCGATACAACTTCCGGATAATCGCATAAATGCACACTCTTGGGAGCTGAATCATCAATATTGACTACTAAATTTTTATATATTTCATCAGTTATAAAGGGTACAATTGGTGCTAACAATTTTGTCAAAGTCAGTAAAACTTCATATAATGTATGATACGCAGCTTGCTTGTCTGAATCATCTTCACTTTTCCAAAAACGTCGTCGATTCCTACGAATATACCAATTTGATAAATCTTCAATGAATACCTCGACCTTGCGCATCGATTTATCTAATCTGTACAATTCAAATGATGAATGCATATCTTGGATAAGTTGATGCAATTTTGCTTTTATCCAACGATCCATTATTGTCAAATCACCATCTTGAATATTAGATTTCAAAGGATTAAAACCATCAACTGCAGCGTAAGTAGCAAAAAAAGAATAAGAATTCCACAATGTAATGATTTTTTTCCTTACATCATTGGCAGCTTCATAACCAAAATTTAGATTATTTTCAACATTATGATTAATAAAAACCCAACGCATCACGTCAACACCCATTTCATCAGCAGCGTCATTAAACCAAATAGCATTGCCGGCAGATTTATGCATTTCTTTGCCTTGGGAATCCCTGACAAGGGCATGCCCTAAAAGCGTTTTAAAGGGAGCTCTATTTTCCATTACTGTTGACATCGCCAACAGTGAATAGAACCAATTTCTGAACTGGCCGGGAAAACACTCGGTAATAAACTCTGCAGGGAACCATTTCTCCCAATAAGACCGATCTTCATTATATTTTATGGTTGAATATGGAACAATTCCGGCATCTAACCATGGATTACCTACATCAAGAATTCGGGTACCGATCAATCCACTCTCAGGATGTTTAATTTTTACTTTATCAATCCATGGACGATGGGGACTATGCCCATCAAATTCATCCCACCCTTCGACTGCTAATTCTTTCAATTCTTGTTTGGAACCGACAACATAAAAAGAACCATCTTCGAATGTCCAAATTGGTAAGGCAAGACCCCAAAAACGTTGTTTCGATATCATCCAATCACCCATATTATCGAGCCATTCGTGTTCTCTTTCCTGACCCCATTCTGGTATCCAATTGATATCATCAACAATCTTTTTAATACTTTCGCGCCAGTCCATATTTATGTACCATTCATCAACGATACGAAAAACTAATTCGTCGCCTGAGCGCCAACAATGTGGATATACATGCGGGTATTTTTCAGTATGCACAAGTATTTTTCTATCCTTCAAATCCGACAATATTTTGTCTGTCGTTTCCTGATTGGTTGCTGTCATACCGGTAAGCCAACCAAATCCATCAATGAATTTAGACTCCTCGTTCAAAGGAGCAATATCAACCAAGCCCAGCTTTTTACCAATTTGATGGTCAATGTCACCACAACCCGGTGCGATATGTACAATGCCGGTGCCCTCACCTGCCACGACAATATCATTGCCAATATTGTCTTTTCCACCATCGATAACCCTATGGCATTTTACTCCGCTAATACCTTGTTCCATTAAATCATCTATTACAAACGGATAACCACCCAATTCTGATTGAGCTTCTAAATGATCAAATGGACCTTCATATTCCCATCCTAGCATATCAGAACCCTTCAATGTATCTAATATCTCATATCCACCATGCTCTTTAAATATTTGTGCAATTGTTTTCAGTTTAGGTACACCTTCTACCCATTGTTTTTTATCATCGAATTGTTTTTCTAGGCGCTGAAATTCTAAGTTATCATTTGCAAAATAATAAATTGATCCATTGACAGATCGCAATTTAACGTAATCAAGATTTACATCAACGGCAGCTGCAACATTAGATGTTAATGTCCATGGTGTTGTTGTCCATATCAATAAAAATTCATTATCTTTATTTTTTAAAGGGAAACGAACAAAAACTGAATCGTGGGCGACAAGTTTACGCCCCTCAATAATTTCCATCTGCGAATAGGAAGTACCCGAACGACCTGACCATGGAACAACATCATTACCACAGTAAATTTTTTTTTGCTCAAACAACTTTTTTAGGAACGACCAAATTGTATAATTATTTTCATCGGACATTGTAAAATATGAATTCTCCCAATCCATCCAATATCCCAATCTCTTTGATTGTTTTGTAATCACTCCCGCGTATTTATAAACTCGTTCTTTACAAAGGTTTACAAATTTTTCAATGCCGTAATGTTCGACATCGCGTTTTGATTTGAAGCCGAGCTCTTTTTCAACTTCAATCTCCACCCACAGCCCTTGACAATCAAATCCGTTTTGGTAGCGGACCTCATGTCCGGTCATGGCTTTATAACGAAGATATAAGTCTTTTAGTGTTCGGCCCCATGCATGGTGTACACCCATGGGATTATTGGCAGTAATTGGACCGTCAATAAAACTCCAACGCGGTTTTCCCTTATTTAATTCAACGCGTTTTTGGAATATTTTATTTGATTCCCAAAACTCCATAATCTTATGCTCTAAAGCAATAAAATCAACTTTTGCATTTACCTTCTTTATTGCCATTTAATTTATAATCTATAGTATCTTTTTCTAAATTTTTAAGACCTCGAAGTTAGTTCAAATACAAAATTTTTCCAACGATTACAGTAATCAGTATGTAAATAAAAAACCCTCGCAATTGCCGAGGGTTTTTATTCCATATCACTTGATTATTAATCTATTTCAAAAGCAAAGTAACTTGATCTATCACCTCGTTTTACAAGCAACAATAAAGAATTTTGTTGTTTTGATTCTTCAATTAAATTTATAAAATCTTTACTAGATGTAACTTTTTTAGTACCTACTCGAGTAATAACATCTCCGACACGAATCCCAGACTCAAATGCCTTACTTTTTTTATCTATATCAGTTACCAAAACACCTATACTATTTGGATCAATTGCATATCTCTCAGCAAGTGAATTAGAAATATCTCGAACTTCAATTCCTAGACTCATCCTCTCACTATTGTTTGCAATAATTGTTGTCTTTTCTTGCTCCAATTCTTCTAATTTAATATTAACTGTTTTCCAATCTCCCTCTCTTATTATAACTACTTTACTAATATTCCCGGGAGCAGTTGACGATACTATATTTTTCAAGTGTGATGGATCAGTTATTTTTTCTCCATTAAACTCAATAATTACGTCACCGGTTTTTAAACCTGCTTTATCAGCAGGGCTATCTTCTACGACATCGCTGACAAGAGCACCATCGCGATTTGATAAATCCAGCGCACGGGCAACTTTATCTTCTACCGGTTGAATGTAAACTCCTAGCCATGAGCGTACTACATAACCTTTTTCGATCAAATCACCCATAACCTTTTTAATCATATTGGATGGAATAGCAAAACCCACTCCACGATTAGATCTTTCCATTCCGCCCGTTGCAATAGCAGTATTAATCCCAACTAATTCCCCATCAAGATTAAGTAAAGCCCCGCCACTATTACCGGGATTAATAGCTGCATCGGTTTGAATAAAGTTTTCATAGTGATCATTACCCGGCATTACGTAGCTTCGCCCTAAAGCACTGACAATACCTGCCGTAACGGTATGACTTAAATTTGCAGAAAAGGGACTACCAACTGCCAATACCCATTCACCTACACGTAATTTATCAGAATCTCCAAGAGGAATTTGTTTAATATTATTGGCCGCAATTTGTAAAATCGCTAGATCTGATTTTGGATCAGTTCCTAAAATTTTAGCCGGAATTATTCGTTTATCAATCAGCTGTATTTGAATTTCTTCTGCATTTTCTACAACATGATTATTAGTGAGAACATAACCCTTATTTGCATCAACAATTACTCCTGAGCCAAGCGCCTGACTGGAATATTCCTGATCCGGTAATTGAGGATGAAAGAAGAAAGGGATATCTCCAAATTGTTGAAATTGATCCTCAACTTTTACTACTTTTTCTGCTGTAATTGTAACAACAGCCGGATTTGCTTTTTCGGCGACATCAGCAAAAGCTGAACTAAATTGTTTTATAATAGAATTCTGGGCTGATAATATCCCCACAAATAAAATAACTGATATAATAAAACGTCTTTGCATTATAAATCTCCTAAATATGTCTTTCATTTCTATGCTGATAACTCTAAAAAGTTTCAATTATTAAAAAGCCCCAGTGTCGGGGCTTTTTATATCTAAATAATATTAAATTCTATAAATATTCTTTTATATCGTTATAAAATACTTCTTCAGAACGTGCCCCTAAATATCCTTTTACAATATATCCTTCTCTATCAATTAACAGTGTTGTGGGTATAGAAGATATTGGCTGCCCAATCGCCTGTCCATACAAATATGTTACTGCTTGAGTTTCATCATTGCCCAAA
>JAHJCW010000087.1 GCA_018812885.1 bacterium
ATCAATATGTTGTAAAACATCTAGCAGATGATTTTCCAAATTCAGCTTGTTTAACTGACACCCCTCACAACTCGTGAAATCAAAAAACGCTACTTTTAGTTTAGCTTTCGTGTCCGTAGTCATCAGATTGCCTCCTGCAAGTTCTTAAGTTCCGGATAATGGTACACAGGCCCATCTTGACAAACATAGGAATGATTTATTTGGCAATGTCCGCATTTACCAACTCCGCACTTCATTCGTCGCTCTAATGATAAATAGATATTTTCATCTGGAATTCGTTTGGTTTTTAAGGACATTAAAACAAATTTATACATTATCGGAGGACCTACAACGGCCGTGATTGTATTTGGTAAATCTAAATCCAAACCGGGAATCAACGTAGTAATAACTCCTGTATTTCCCTTCCATTCAGGTGTACCTTGGTCAACGGTTACGTGATATTCAATATCTTTGTTCTTTTCCCATTGTTTCAATTCATCAGGGAAAAGGAGTTCATTGGGATTTTTCGCACCATATAAAATGATTAATCTGCCATAATCATTACGATTATCAATTACATAATTAATCAATGACCGTAACGGTACAATACCGATGCCACCGCCGATAATTAAAATATCTTTCCCTTTAAAACTTTCTACATCGAATCCTTTTCCAAAAGGTCCGCGGATACCAATAGTTGAGCCAACTTCTAATTCGTGCAATAGCTTTGTCAACATTCCAACTTCTCTAACACACAATTCAAAGTTACCTTTTTTAGTAGGAGATGAAGTAATAGATATCGGAGCCTCTCCGGCACCAAAAAGTGATACTTGTACAAATTGTCCCGGTCGATGGCCTAATGAACGACCTCCGGGCAGTTTAATATCAAACCATTTTTCCTTATCGGTAAACCGCTTAACTGCAGTTATCTCAGCAATTTCAGGATAATATAATTCCTGCGTTTTTACTTCAGATATTGCGATAGACATTATAACCTCTCCGCATTAAGACCCGCCATTGCGGGACGATTTAAATATTTTTGTTCATATATGTCACACAGTTGATTGACAATCTCAACTATACTGATACCAGCCGTACAATATGCCGTGCAACGTCCACATCCTACGCACCACGGTTCACCGGTAATATCGGAAATATATTTAAATTTGCGGTAAACCCGATGTCTTTGTCGTTCGGCAAGTGTTTTTCTAAAGTTTTCTCCACCTGCGACAGCTGCAAAGCTATTAAGCATACATCCATCCCAAGAACGATCCCGCGTACCAGTTTGTAGTGACAAATCCAGATTATCTTCAACATCAAAACAATAACAGGTTGGGCATACCAAATTACACGTTCCGCAACCAACACATTTTTTTGATATTTCCTCCCACACTGCAGCATTCCAGGATTGCTCAAATACTTCCGGTAAACGATTATAATTATATTTGAGCTTATTCTTGAATTGTGTGTAGTTAGTTGCTATATCTTTTGCTTTACCTAGAGTATCAAATCCATCAATAAGTTTTTCACCTTTTTCAGTGATAATTTTTACTGTATAACCATCCGTATTTTTCTCAAGATATATATCAAATCCTTCTGTATTATGTACAGGAATACCAACTGATTGGCTAAAATGGAATTCATCCGGCGTAAAAGAAACTCCTACAAAAATTGAGTTTTTTCGGTGCAACAAATAGTTCTCTTCAGGATTCCCTTGTGTAAAATTGTAATCCAATTTCAATACTGCTTTCATATCATAGCTATGGACACCGAGAAATATTTTTTTTTCCTTTTCTATAAAACCTTTTTGAAAACTGTTATCTCTTTTTGAAAAAGACAATAACTGTTCACGGGGAGGTAAAAAATATTTCTTAATCGAGTTCAGCGTTCTATTATAATCAAGTATTACCGTATTTGGGTCTTCAACCTTTTTAAAACTAAATGATGCATCACCTTTTTTATGTGGTGCAAACACCGTTCCCTGCTTTTTCAAATGATCTATGAAAGATGGCAACTGCTCATTATTAAGTTGATATTTTTTCATGATTTATCTATAATAAATATTCCTAATTATTGTTATAATTTATCGTATCAAATTACCAATTTCAACCAAAACAATCTATCAAATACGACTTCGTTGTCCGAATTTAATAATTAAAACAATAGCGCAACAAGATTATTAGAATACTTTTTATTGTATAAAAATTCTATTGACTTAATAGTTTACGAATTAGTAGCATTATTATACTATACGTACAATAATACTATTATAGTTATATTAATTAAATAATGAACACAAACAAAACATCAGATAGCGAATCTCCAAAATTCAAACAAATTATTGATACGGCCACTGAATTATTCATACGTTTTGGCCTTAGAAGAGTTACAGTAGAAGAGATCTGCCAAACTGCTAAAATCAGTAAAATGACTTTTTACAAATATTTTGGTAATAAAATTGATTTAGCCGAATATATTATTTTCAAGATATTAGATGAAGCACAATTAGAGTTTGATAATATTTTCAACCAATCGAATTCTTTTGCAGATAAAATTAATCAATTCTTAAAAATGAAAATGGGATATGCTCAACGTTTTAGTAAAGAATTTTACTTAGATTTTTTAAATCTATCTCCTAAGATACATAATAAAATCTTGGAATATACAGAACGAAATCAATTGGAATTCATCAATCTTATTGAACAAGCTCAAAGAAATAGTGAGGTACGGAAAGATATAAGTATAAAATTTATTACCTTTATGCAGAATCATATTTTCGAATTAATAGAAGATAAGAAACTGTTTGCTTTATATAATAATTTAGAAAAATTAACAAATGACATGGTTAACTTTTATTTCTACGGAATAATGGGCAAAAAGTAATGAAACTTATAAATAAAATAAAATTAGTGGTATGCATTGCTTTTCTTTCTGCTTTCTGTTCGGCTGAATGGCAAGGACAATTTTCCACGATTGGTGATATGCGAAAAATCAAAGATAGATATGTCTCGCAAATTGGTCTGCGATATATTCCGACTTGGTCATTGGTTGTTCCTTGGCCTACTGCTCTCTTTGATACAGAAATTTCATTTAATATTAATGGTTCATTTACACGTCAGCATCGCGGTGACGAATCTACAGATTTCGATTTGGGTCCATATCGGTTTTGGGTTAGACGAAGTACCGATAAGTTAGAAATACGCATAGGATTACAAAAAATAACATTTGGACCGGCAAGATTATTCAGATCGCTTATGTGGTTTGATAAGCTCGACCCTCGCGATCCCCTGCAAATAACAGAAGGCGTTTGGGCTATGCGTGTCCGGAGAGATTTTCCAAATAATGTCAATGCTTCAGTTTGGGGGCTCTTGTGGAATAATGAACCAAAAGGATGGGAGTTAATACCCACTAAAAAAAATAATGTAGAATTTGGCGGCCGCTTTCAAATGCCTATTTGGAAAGGGGAAATCGGCTTTTCCGGTCATAACAGAATTATCGGCAGAAGCGATGTACCATCTTATTTAAAAATCAATACCATGTCAAAAGCAACACCTGAAGTTAAAGCAGCTATAGATGGGTTTTTTGATATTGGCATAGGATTATGGTTTGAGTCGTCTGTTGTCCGTGCAAACTACGGTGCTGATTTTCCCAATTGGCAATCATTTCTAACAGTTGGAAGCGATTACACCTTACCAATTGGCAATGGTTTAACGGTCACAGCAGAACACTTTATATATAGTATAGATGATAAACCTTTTTCAAAAAGTAATGATGTTCAAATGACAGGTATAATGGCGGTGTATCCGATTAGTCTATTTGATAATTTGTCAGGAATTATATTTTACAGTTGGGATGCCGAATTAGCATATTTTTTTATTAGCTGGCAGCGCACTTATGATGATTGGACTATCAATTTAAACACCTTTTTTAGTTCCAATTCCAGCGAGACATTTAGTTTTAATCAATCTTTATCTGATTTCAGTAGTAGAGGAATTCAGTTAATGTTAATTTTCAATCATTGAAAACAAAAGGATAATAGTATGAGTTCTACATTAATAAAAATCACCGATCTAATAAAATCTTTTCCGATTGGTAAAGGTGAATTCACCGCTTTGAACAAAATAAATTTATCTTTTGATAAAGGTGAATTCACCGGACTTGTTGGTCCAAGTGGCTCAGGTAAAACAACGCTACTTAATATCATCGGTTCACTTGATATTCCAACTAATGGAACTGCAACTGTATTGGATAAATCCGTCAGTACTCTGTCAAAAAAAGCTGCTGCTGATTTACGTAATAATCATATTGGATTCATTTTCCAAACCTATAATTTATTACCGGTGTACAATGTATATGAAAATGTTGAACTACCTTTACTTTTACAAAACAAATCAGCAAAAGAGCGCAAAAATATGATTATGCAATCGCTTGAATGGGTCGGATTGACCGACAAGATAAAATCAAGACCGGCACAGCTCTCTGGTGGGGAGTGCCAACGCGTTTCTATCGCTCGAGCGATGGTAAAAGAACCGGAAATTGTCCTCGCTGATGAACCCACTGCAAACCTGGACGCTAAGAATTCCCATCATATTCTACAAACAATGGAAAAACTTAACTCAGAACTCAAAACAACTTTTATATTCGCCACGCATGATGAAAAAGTAATTCAATATCTGCACCGCAAAATTAGCTTGGATGACGGCAAGGTTGTAGCAGATGAACAAATCACTAAATAAGCGAGGCGAATTATGTTAGCATTAAAATTAGCTATTCGTAATCTAATGGGTGGAAAACTGCGTACTGTTTTAAATATTCTTGTTCTCTCTTTCGCCTATGTTATGATAATATGGTACAAAGGATTAATCAGCGGTTGGGCAGAACAAGCAGTACAGGATACAATAAACTGGGAAATTGGTGGCGGTCAATATTGGCACGAAAAATATGATCCATATGATCCATTTACAATTGAGGATAGTCATGCACCAATACCTGAGTTAATGGAAACGGCCATTAGCAAAGGGATTTTGACTCCCATTTTAATATCACAGGGCACCATCTACCCCGATGGAAGAGTACAAAGTGTGTCAATAAAAGGTGTAGATCCTAATCAAACAATAATCGACTTGCCGACATCACACCTAAATATTGATATTGATGCCATACCGGCTATACTTGGAGCAAGTATGGCAAAGAACAACAAACTAAATGTTGGTGATTATGTTTCTGTTCGCTGGCGCGACGTCAACGGTACTTTCGATGCTGCAGAAGTCCAAATAGTTCATATTTTTAAAGTCAATGTTCCAACGGTTGATACCGGTATTCTATGGATACCAATTGAGAGGCATCGTGAAATGGTGCAATTGCCTGGAGAAGCATCCATTTTTGTAACAGATAAGGGAATAGGAAACATCGGATCATTAAAGGGATGGGATTTTAAAGATACTGACTTCTTGCTAACTGACTTCTTTGATATGATCAAAATGAAAAATATTGGTGGTTCGGTAATGTATATTTTTCTACTGCTATTAGCATTGATTGCAATTTTTGATACGCAAGTACTCTCAATATTTCGTAGGCAAAAAGAGATTGGAACTCATGTCGCCTTAGGTATGACCCAAGGTCAAGTAATTAAACTATTTACAATAGAAGGATCAATGTACGCTGTATTAGCAGCAATTATTGGCGCCATTTATGGAATACCATTTTTTATTTGGCAGGCAAAAATAGGGTATAATATGGGTATTGAAGATGCTTCACAAATGGGGCTTGCAGTGTCTGATGTAATATACCCGATTTACAGTCTTGGTTTGATAATTAGTACAGTATTGATCATATTTATTGTTACGACGATAGTCAGTTATTTACCGGCTCGTCGGATATCTAAATTGAATCCAACCGATGCAATAAGGGGAAAAATTCAATGATAAAATTCATATTCAAAGGACTACGTCGAGATAAAAACCGTAGTCTATTCCCTGTAATTGTTGTTGCTTTAGGTGTTTGGCTGACGGTGTTTTTCCAAGCTTACTTAACCGGTGTAATGGCTGATTGGATTGATATTAGTGCCCGATTTGATACAGGCCATGTTAAAATAATGACTCAAGCATTTTCTGAAAATGCCGATCAAAATCCAAATGATTTAGCACTATTAGGTGTAGATGAAATCATAGATCGTTTAAATAATGATTACCCGGAATTAACATGGGTGGAAAGAATACATTATGGCGGACTATTTGATGTACCGGATGAATTTGGAGAAACTAGGTCACAAAGTCCAATAATCGGATTCGGCGTCGACCTACTTTCCCCCGGCTCGATCGAGACAGAAACAATGAATATTAAAAATTCACTAACTCGTGGTAGGATGCCGGAAAGTTCCGGCGAAATACTCATTAGTGATGATTTAGCAAAAAAAACTTGAAGTTGAAATTGGTGAAGACGCTTCATTATTGGGTTCAACAATGTATGGTAGTATGGCTATATATAATTTTAAGGTTGTCGGAACAATCACATTCGGTATGAGTGCTATGGATCGTGGTGCAATGATAGCTGATATAAACGATATCCAATTGGCCTTAGATATGGATAGTGCAACCGGTGAAATATTAGGTATTTTCAAAGATAATATATATGATATGGAACGGGCTGAGTTAATTAAACAACAATTCAATGAAACATTTAATGACCCGAATGATGAGTTTTCGCCTATAATGCTACAACTAAAAGATATTGGTTTTTTAGGAGATTATCTGGATATAGTATCAGGATTATCAACTTATTTAGTGACCGTATTTGTCGTATTGATGTCAATAATATTATGGAATGTAGGTCTGTTAGGAGGTATCAGAAGATACGGAGAAGTTGGTTTACGACTCGCAATCGGTGAACACAAGGGTCATATTTATCGATCAATGTTATATGAATCAGTTATGATTGGTTTAATAGGATCGTTTATTGGAACAGCGCTTGGCTTGGGTTCGGCTTATTGGCTACAGGCACATGGATTCAATGTAGGTGACTTAATGAAAAACGCAACAATGATGATGCCCGGCGTTTTTCGTGCTCAAGTAACACCCGAAACCTACTATATTGGATTCATCCCCGGGGTTATATCAATGGTTCTGGGAACAGCGCTATCAGGATTTGGAATTTATCGCAGACAAACCGCACAATTATTCAAGGAGTTGGAAGTATGAGGAAAGTACTTTTTGGCATTCTATTTATAACACAGATTTTCGGACAGTATCCCGATGAAGCAGAAGTATTACAAAAAATAGATCAAAATATGTCATCAAATAATCAAGTTGTTGTTTCAACTATGATTATACACGGTCAACGAAGCAGCAGGTCAATCACTTCAAAATCATGGACAGAGGGTTCAGAGAAATCTTTTACAGAATATTTAGCCCCGGCCCGTGAAAAGGGTTCTAAAATGTTGAAAATAGGTGATCAATTATGGATGTATAGTCCGCAATCTGATCGAGTTATTCGTATATCCGGGCATATGCTTAGACAATCGATAATGGGTTCTGATCTTTCTTATGAGGATATGATGGAAGATCGGAAATTATATGAAATATATACTGCAGAAATAATCAGTGAAGAATTAATTGATGAACGTGACTGTTGGATTATGGAGCTAACTGCAAAAGTAGATGATCTAGCTTACTACTCTCAAAAATTATTGGTAGATAAAGAATATATGGTTCCGAGAAAACAACAACTCTTTGCCAAAAGCGGAAAGATGCTGAAAGTAGTCGAGTTTTCGGATTTATTCCAAATTGATGATAGGTGGTATCCAAAACGTATGCTATTCCAAGATGTACTTCTAAAAGGGAAAGGTACTGAATTCATAATCGAATCCATAAAATTTGATGAAAATATCCCTGAACATATATTCTCAAAAGCATCTCTTAGAAAGTAAAAAATATGGCAAAAGAAAAGGATTACGATTTACCAAAACAATCGCTTGGCGAAGAGATTGCCAACAGTATTACGCACGGTATTGGTGCCGCGCTAGCAACGGCGGCGCTCACAATTTTAGTGGTTTTTGCCACCCTCAAAGGCGATACGTGGCGGGTAGTCAGTTTTGCGATTTATGGCGCTTCGCTAGTTATTATGTACACCTCCTCAACTCTATACCACGCATTTACACATAAAAAGGCAAAGCGATATTTTAGAATAATGGATCATTCGTCAATCTTCTTATTGATAGCGGGAACATACACTCCTATAACACTTTTACCGCTGCGCGATACGGCCTGGGGTTGGACAATTTTCGGTTTAATTTGGGGTATGGCGATTCTTGGAATACTTTTTAAATTAATGTTTTATGGTAAACTCGAAAAATTATCGGTTGTATTTTATGTTTTAATGGGCTGGTTAGCAATTATTGCTATTAAACCCATGCTTGCCAATTTGCCAACCGGATTACTAATATGGATCGCTATTGGCGGACTAAGTTATACTTTAGGAATAATTTTCTACGCCTGGACAAAACTACCTTACAGTCATTCAATTTGGCATTTATTTGTACTTGGTGGAAGCATCGCGCACTTCTTTGGGATATTTTTGTATTTGGTTTGATTGATAGATCAGCGGAATGGTGAATGGTAGATTGGTTTTCACTAATTCCCTTTTATTGAACTTTTATTTGTAATTCTAATATTCAATATTGAAAAAAAAATACCGGATTTCCAGTATTGACAATGCACTATTATTTTTATAACTTAACATAAAGTTTCAATATAATGAATATTATAATACGCTATAAGTTATCTTTTCTTCCTACTACCATCACAATTTCCATTCTTTTAACTCTCTCCTGTAGCCTATTCTGTCCTGAAGAACCAGACAATTGCACTGATGAATCTCTACCCCGTATTGCTTTTCTTAGAGACCGCGATACAACAAATGATGCCACAATAAAAGATAATGATATTTGGATTATGGATAGAAATGGTTGCAACCAAACTCAGTTATCATTTGGTCTAAATGTATGGAATTATACTTTTTCACCAGATGGTAATAAAATCTGCTTCATTGCCGGACAGAACAATATTTCTGATGTATATATTATGAACTCAGATGGCAGTGATATTCAAAACTTAACCAATGATGAACTAATCTATCGTCTCCCCATTTTTACTCCTAATGGATTAAAACTAGTTTTTTGCGCCGAATTGGATTACTACAATACTGATATAATGATTATGGATATTGATGGGAATAACAAAATAAATCTTACTAATAGCGAAAATACTTGGGAAAGATTAGGCAACATTACACCTGATGGATCAAAATTAATTTATATATCGAATCATCCAACAGCAGGAGGATTACGAGCTATGTTTGTAATGGATATTTCTGGAAATAATATTGTTTGTTTAACATGTGGTTTTCATGATCGTAATATAAATTTCCCTCGTTCACCACAAATAACAGCAGACGGGAATGAGATCTTTTTTATTAATCATAACGGATATGAAATAGGCAAGATTGATATAACCGGTAACAATTTTGTTAAACTTTATGAAGTACCAAACTATGAACAAATTTGGGATTTAAAAATTTTACCGGATAACACAAATTTATCTTTCATATTTCCAGGAATTTGGTCTGAGGAAGAAGTTATTCCAACACAAGTATTTGAAATAAATATTGATGGTAGTGATTTACGAAATCTTAGTGATCTGTATGGAATAGAAAGTGCCTTGTCTTATTCTATAGATAATAAATATATTACATTTTCCTTTCAATCAAATCCTTTTGAAATACCCCAAATTTATTTAATGGGGAGAGATTATTCAAACCAACTGCAATTAACAAAAGAGGGAGGGCAAGGACCACAATTCCAACCAATTTCATATTAGAATTTCAATAATTTAATAAATAGGAGAAATAAAATGAAGAATATCATGATTAAAACACTGACTCTTTGTTTATTGGTTGGTAGTGCTATTTTTGCACAAATAGAAGAGCACGTTACGATTTTCATTCATAGCAATATGCTTACCTTAGATACTAAACAAATAGATATTTATAATACAATTACAAAGCAACAGCATGTGGTTAATCCTAAAGTTATTATTTATAAAAACCAGTTAGAACTTAAGGAATACACATCTCTTGATTTGAACGTGAACAAAGAAAAAAGTATTATTGCAAAGACAAGTGAATTAATCAATCGCAACCAAAAACATTGGACATGGATTGGAACAATTGCTGAAAAACACGCGGACGAAGGGTATGCTTTTATTACATTAAATGAGAATAATTTATCCGGTGAAATTTGGACTAAAGACTATATGTACCGAATTGTCCCCTTAGGAGATAATAAAGGATTATTATTTGAAGTTGACCATTCTAAGATTGAATACGAAGTATTTTGTAACTCTGGTAATAATGTTCAAAATTATAATTCAAACAATCAAATGGCACCTAAAATATTAAGCGGCACAACTTATGATGCCTTAGTTTGTTATACAGTAGCGGCAAAAAACGGAGCAGGAGGTACAACGGCCATGCATTCATTGATTGATAATATGGAAACTCAAACAAATTTAATTTATGATCGTAGTTCTTCTACACCTGAAATAAATATTGTTTATAAGCATCTAGTAAATTATTCTGAAACTAATAATTTACTTACTGATGTAAATCGACTTAGAATTAATGGTGATGGATATATGGACGAGATACATAATTTACGTTCTGATTGGGGCGCTGATGTTGTAGTCCTTATCACTGAAACTGGCGGTGCTGTATGTGGTCAAGTAAATGGCGATTATTCAATTCC
>JAHJCW010000088.1 GCA_018812885.1 bacterium
TGCCAACCTACCCATCCATAAGCACCTGATGATGATTTAAGATCGGCAAAATCTCCATAATCTAAAGCGTTCAATGCCACGCTTCCTCCAAAACTAAAAGGACCGTTAAGTCGATGTGATGCTCCTAAAATTAGTCCAAACATTTTATTATCGCCTTCAAGTCCAGCTAAAAATGATGCTTGAATTTTTTTGTAATTAACCGAGCTAACTAAAAAACCTTTTCCCTCTTTCGCAACACGATATGATAACTGGTTACGCCATAAAAGTTTTTCGGACATAAGTGAATTAACATCAAATGTAATAGTTGGAGCAATCCCAATTTTATCACTAAGTGTTTCAAAATCATTAAAATATTCAAATCTTTTTTGTCTAAAACCTAAACCGATCGTATGATCTCCAAACCGTTTGCTTAGCCGAATCCGTGCATAATTTAATTTTGTTTCACCAATATCAAATGCTAAAGCATTAGAAATACGAATACCATATTTGGATGTATTAAAATATATACCTGTAAATGGATGAATTTTATCAGTATCCCCCTTCATCCAAAATGATACAGCTAAGTTCTTTCCAATGTGTCCTTTTGACCATGCTGCCATGAAATAAGTATTATCCGTAAATAAAGTATCACTAAAATCTGTAACAGCTTTTAAACCACCGACTAAACTCAGTGTACCTAACTTTTTTGTATTAATATCGAGCTTTGCACCATCAACTCGAGCATTCTGCAATGCATTCCAAATCGCAATGCGACCTATAGAGAATTCATATTCCCCAAGATTTAAATCGGCCGTTAAATGATGAACTCTGAATAGATTTTGGAAATGATCGTTCTCGGAACCATATTCAAATAATGCATCTATTCCAAACTTGCTGCCAAATTTCTGATCATAGCTAACTATGCTGCGCCAACGCGTTTGTTCATCTGTATCCGTCATACTTAGGCGCGGATACATAGCGGACGATGAAATTGATATATTTGGTTTTGACCCAAATACACTTGAAACATTAAGAATAACAACTAACAAAAGGAGTTTTGTTGACAATATGATTTTTCTTTTAGATTTCAATTGTAAATATTTCATCATCCGCCTGTATTTATTTATTTTTTAGAGATTAATTACTAGTTAACCACCATATGGCTTTGGCCATTTACTTGCTGTTAATTCATCATAGATCATTGAATTTGCACCAAATTTTAATGATTTTACATCATAACCTAACACTGTTAGGTAAGCAGATACGGCTGCCGATGTCTGTCCAGTCCAACAATATATAACATTTGTTTCGTCAGAGTTAATCGCACCAAGGTTTTCGCTACTTTTCAGTGTTGATGGTGTTAGTTGATAAGCATCTTTGATATGACCATAATGAGCGTAGTCTGCTTGTGCCCAATAATTAAATATTTCATATGCAGCAGTATTGCTCGCAACGTCTGTTCCGGCAATTAACTGTAATCCTTTAGCAATTGCAGCGTCAATTTGAGCGTCTAATATATCATCATCTTTATCCTTTCCGGTATTCAATTCAGGATAATCATAACTTGGCAATGTCGCTGAAGCATCCATTGTCCAATTGGCATCATTTGCTAAAACATTTGAGCAATTAGCAGTCCACTTATCATGGGCTTGTGAGAAAATACTCATACCCCATTTTAGTGTATAGGCTTCAATCCCTTTTAAATTTAACAAAACATGAGCATATGCTGCAGTTTGACCAGAGTAACATACAACTAATACAGGTTTTGTTGCTGATGCTACAGCATCAAACATACCAGCCATTGTCGAATTAACTGCACCGACGATATGTTCGTTGTTATAATCTGCCGTTGCTCTAATATCAAGTACAAAATAATCGTTGGTATTTATAGCACCAAGGTCTTTAATCCATGCACCCATATTATTAATATAACCACCATCAGTACCTTCAAGGTATTCTACCAACACATTAAATTCATTTATTGGATCTTCAGCTTTATCGCAACCAACCATAAAAAAGGCTAATGTCACGATTAACATGAAATACAATATTTTATTCGTTTTCATTTATTTGTCCCTATTTTTTTCTTATCATTAAGGTTTTTGCCAGGTATCTGGCAATTTATCATCAACGACTACCGGCATGTTTGCGATGCTTTCATCAGGATAATCGGTATCAACATCGCTTTGCCATAAGTATCTATCTATATTTATACTTGCACTGTCACCTTTTGCGTGACAATTTTTAAAACAATAACCACCGCCCGTTGTATCAGTTTGTGGCGTAAATCTTTGAATATTATGCGGACTTGTGTATTCCCACGTTGGACGCACATCATAATTTGCTAATTGGTCATGTCCCCATGGACTATAACTATCTCTCACAATCGGAATATGCCGTACTACAATAAATTTCCCTTTGTGCAATTTGTGGTCATAATTATAACCGATTTTAAAATCGGGGAATTCTTTATATCCACCTGATCCTGTATGAACATCAGTTTCTGTAGCAGACTCGGCATAACCGGTTTGCCACCAATCCGCATTTAAACTGTTCGGATCTTTAGTATGACAGCTATTACAATTATTATATGGTTGCGAATGGCAAACAAAACACGACAAACCCTCGCCTTCGCTTGGCCAATGTATTTGATGGTAAAAGTTGGGTACCTCAAAATAATTATGACAATCTTCACAGGTAGGCAGATCTGACAAATGATAACGAGTTGCACTACCTGACGCATCTGCATGCATATCTTCTTTATGACAATCCCAACATTTCATATATTTTGTTGAGTGAACGTCAGGTTCATTTCCCTCTAAATGTCCTTCAAAATCTGTTGCAATACGGCTACCGTGACAAGCTAAGCAATTATTGGTTTGGTCGGGTGTCTTTTTAAATCTATGATTTTCTATAAACCCACCCGCTGCACTATTTGGTCTGCTGATATGACACTGTCCGCAAGTGGTATGGCAACTTGAGCATTCCCTGCTGAATCCTTCGGTTAATTCAATAGCGCATTCACTAAAATTATTATGATCTTTATCGGCTCCCAGCTCCCGCTGAGCTATTGTAGTCTGTTCACCCCAAGCTTTGGAGTGCATACTGTTGGCACTTGTAGCAACAATTCCATTATGACAAGGATTACAATTAGTCTCAGCCACTATTGAAGGATCTCTAACAAATCCAAAATTTTCAGAATCGTGGGCAGTTGCAAAATCCGCCGGTTCTTTCCCGCCATGACAAGTAACACAACCAATTATGGCATGCACATCATCTATATCAGCATATGATTTCTGTCTTCCAACCAGCTTAATAAATACTTTTTCCCATGGTTCCAACGGAACCACTTCGCCGCCTCATCCGCCCCCTGACGGTTCTGTTCCACTAGCTTGCGCATATACTTTTAAAGTTGCCTCACTGGTATGGCAACCTTCGCAGGTTGATGGATCACCAATATCAACAGTTTCATGTCCAGGATCACAGGCAATCCAAAATAGGGAGATTATTACAATAGCAATTAATTTAATTTTTTTTATCATCTTCAATTACAACATACATATGGTTAAGTTTATCTACTTGGCAGGCATTTTTATATACTTCGCAATCGCGACAGCTTGCTTCCCGGCAGATTTTTGATCCTTGGTCAGTTAGCGTCCAACATACAACACTACTATTTTTGTATGCACCGCAGTTTTTGCAGTCAGTTTTAGAACATTTGCTCTTAATTTTCCAACATGGCATTAACGCTAAAAGCATTCGAACGCCGGCAATATTCATTTTGTTCTCAACAATCTGTTTGCGGAAACATTGTATCCACTCAAGATCTCTCTCGGAATAAAGTCTATGGCCAGATTGGGTTTTATGGGCAATAATCAAACCCTCTCTTTCATATAATCTAAGTAACTCCGGAGATACACCAAGTTTTTTAGCAGTTAATCCTATCCCAAGCAGGGGCTCGTTTGAATCAAATGTCATATTTTCTCCAATAACATATGGGTTTTTAACGGAGTCAAAAGCATATACTATTGTAAAGTTAAAGTGCTTAATACAGATAATACAAGATTTATTTGTCTTGTATTCTTATATTAGAAACTAATCTTAGCTAGGCAATTTTCTAATGGCAA
>JAHJCW010000089.1 GCA_018812885.1 bacterium
TCGACTCCATGGTCGATAATAATAAGAAAAAAGTAACAGGAGATAAAATGATTCAATTAAGAAAAAATGTACTGTTTATTGTAATTCTAGCAGTCGTTTCTCTGTTCTTTATTGCTTGTGAAGGACCAGCTGGTCCGGCAGGTGCTGATGGAGCAGACGGTGCTGATGGAATTGATGGTTATAATGGAGTAGATGGGAATGTAACCTGTTTAGGTTGCCATGCAACGGAAAATTTTGAAATGAAGAGGGCTGAATTTGCAAGATCTTCTCATAGTGTAGGTGAAGTTGATGAAGGTCGTGCTGATTGGAGTGGCAGCTGCGTTCAATGTCACACAAGCGAAGGATTCATTGAATATGCTACAAACGGCACAACAATGGGAGGTCTTGTAGGCGGAGATAATCAGTTTGTGTGCAAAACTTGTCATGATATACACCAAACCTTTGAAGCTCAAGATTTTGCATTACGTCTAACTACAGCTGTATCAGTTGTTGATGGTAGTGATTTTCTACTTAAAGGAACAAATTTCCTTGATGTCCAAGGAAATAGCAATCTCTGTGCAAATTGCCACCAAGCTAGAGTAGCTGAACCTAATGTAGCTTCTCCCGGCACAACATTTGAAATTACTAGTACGCATTACGGACCGCATCACGGTGCACAAGCCAATACTGTGGCAGGTGTAGGATTTGCTGAAGTAGCTGGTTCAATGGCTTATCCGGCAGCAGGTTCTTCATTCCATATGGCTGCATCTTGTACCGGATGTCATATGTACGATGGCAATCATGATTTTACACCACAATTGGCTGCCTGTAACGAATGTCATACTACTATCGATTTTAACTATGGTGGCGTACAAGATGATATTAGCGACCTACTTGATGAGTTAAGAGACGCTTTGGTTGCAGCAGGTGTTGTTGAATATATTGCAGCTGACGATGCATATGAACCAATTGTCGGGACCTATCCAATGATTCAGGCTCAAGCATTCTTTAATTGGATTGGTCTTGAAGAAGATCGCAGTTTGGGTGTACACAACCCGAAATATGTGAAAGCATTATTGGAAAACTCAATTGATGCAATTTAGTTGAAATAATCTGAAGTAGATAGTAAAAAAGGGACACATTTTGTGTCCCTTTTTTATATTATATATCATTAGCTCAAACTACCTTCATATGTCTTTTTTGAAATGCCCATATACCAACAACAAAATAAAATATTGTAATCACGATTAGAGCAATTATCTCAGGAATAATATCTCTTAATTCCATATTCATTATCATTATTTTATTCAATGCTGATATAGCATGAGTTGGTGACATTAATCCTTGAAAGGACACAGGATAACCCGCTACATGAAAAAGAGCTTTTGCTTTCATCGGAAAAGCGGCACCGGTAAAAAACATGAATAAAAATAATGGAAAATTTCCTACAATTAGTATCTCATTGGCAGTTTTAGTAAGTGCTGCAATGATTAAACTAAATGCAACAATAGAAATACTTGTTAATATGGCAATTAGGATCAAAGTTATTATTGATCCTTGCAAGTCGAATCCCATCGCTACGGCGACTATAAGAGTTAAAAATATCGCTATAACGCCAACAATTATTTGCACTATTCCTACTCCTGAAAGATATTCCCAGGCTCGTAATTTGGATAACTTTAACCGTAGCATTGTTTTATTTTCCACCTCCGAGATTATTGCCATAGAAGCGGAAAACATCAACATAATAATGGAAAGAATGAGTAAGCCGGGTACCGAAAGTTGAAAATCATCAGCTTTACCTGAGATTCCCAAACTGGTCTCTTTAATAACAAATTGTTTCGGGATATCCGTTACTTCAGAAAGAAATGAGCTTATTATTTCATTCGCCCAGACAGCACCAATCATATAGCTTATATTCGTTAGGTCACCGATAAATTCGATTTCTATGTCCTTTGAATTATCGATTATTTTTTGTGAAAATCTTTCCGGAATGATAATTAAAACATCTGATGTACGATTTTTTAACCGACTTACGGCATCAATTTCATCAGAGGAAATATTAATTTTCAGAGGAAAGCTTATAGAATCATTATTTACTTCACGAAAATAATTTATAAGAGTCTCGCCAAAATTGATATCTTTATCATGATACGCTATTGTCTTATCATTATTGAGTAATAGCAAATCGTATTGCGGTTCAGATGATTCTATAATTAAATAGTATATAAATACAAATAAAGGTGCTAAGGAGATAGTGAGCAAAAGAATCCAATAATTGCGTAATTGTTCTCTGATGCTTTTTATTATAACGCTTAACAGGATCATTGGCGTAATTTCCTACCAGTAAGATGAATAAACACATCTTCTAAAGTATTCTCTCGAAGTGTAAACGTATTTATTTTCGCACCATATTTTTTTATTAATGCAGTAATCGTTGAGATTAATTCAATTAAATTATTTGATTTTATTATTAATGAATTATCCCTTATGAGAACATTATCACAAATTTTCGACAATTTATTTTGAATATCTTTTATTTTGTTTTTATCCTTAATAGATAAGTCAATTTCGAGCAAATCACATTCCCCCATTGTTTTTTTGAGGTTTGCCGGTGAATCTACCAATAATAACTTTCCATAATCAATTATTGCTACACGGTTAGATAATCGGTCGGCTTCATCCATATTGTGAGTTGTCAATAGAATTGTTTTTTCTTTTACCAACGATTTTATAAAATTTCGGACTAAAATTCTACTTTGTGGATCTAGTCCTGCTTCTGGTTCATCAAATATTAAGATTTTAGGATCATGAATCAGTGCCAAACAAATATTTAATCTTCTTTTCATTCCGCCAGATAATTTACTAGCTATAGTATTTTGTCTATCTTCTAATGCCATCCAATTAAGCAATTCCCCTACCCTTTTTTTTAAGAGAGTACCTGACAATCCATACATGTTACCCATAAATATTAATTGTTCCTTGCAGGTTAATTTTGGCCAAATTATATTTTCCTGAGGACAAATTCCTATATATGTTTTAAGAATATTTTTATTAAAATATTTATTAAACAATGCAATACTACCATTTGTTGGTGATAACAACCCTGATATCATATTAATTGTTGTAGTTTTCCCAGCCCCATTAGGTCCTAAAAATCCAAATATCTCACCTTTGCAAATATCTAATGATAAATCATTTACAGCAACTAGCTGCCCGAATGATTTTGTTAGATTGGAAATTTTTATTGCAATGTTATTTTGATCTACCATTTTTTGAAAGATATTTAAACCCTTCTTAAAATTTTATTCTTTATTAGTAATTCAATTGCTTTTTATGTGAAGCAGCTAATTGATTGAAGTTTGAACGTGCTATCTTATTTTTTATCAAAGCCATCTAATTCTACAGGAATATTTTTTATATCTGAATTATTATTTATTTTATTCCAATAACCGTTCTTCTTTGCTGCTCTTACCTTTTTCATTCCAGCTTCGGTCATTTTGCCATTCTTTTCTAACTCTGTAAATCGTTTTTTATTAGTATCTGACCAAATACTTTTTTCATTACGAGGTATATATTTCTGCATATATCGTTCTTCATCAATCCGTTTCACAATAGAATCAATCCGACCATAACACAAAGCTTCTTCAACTGCATGCGGTTGGGCAACAGAATTTTTATTGACATGCTTATTATAGTATATTAGCCAGATTTGATCTTCTTTGTCATGATTATTTTCTAACCACGAACGCCATTCGTTACGATCTTTGAATAAGATTCTATTATTCATTTGGATCAGAATACCAATTATCAATTGGTCTTCCACCTTTATATGCTTGTTTTTCCATTTTTCTATATGTTACATCTTCATCAGGATAATATATTTCATCATTATCATCCTGAACTCCACAATCCAAAATAATTAATATATCATTGCTATCATTTATGAACTGATGGGCAATTTTCTCTCCCGATGGTTTCGCAAAAAAATCGTTTGTAGTTACTTGCATTTTTTCTTTATTAAATCTGAGTAGCCCACTTCCTTTTAAAATTGCAAAGAATTCTTCTTGATGTGAATGTGAATGATATTTTACGCTCTTTCCACCGGGTTTAACATAATCAATATTTATATAAAGTTTTTCACTACCGGCTGCAGCTCCCAAATACTTTGTTCTTAATTTGCTTACAAATTTTGGGTCATCAATAAATTCAGTTTGTAATTTTGTTAAGTTTTGTATTGTGTCCATTATATTGATAAGGCTTCGGCTGCCCTATTATAGTCATCAGGTCGTACATAAATCAGATATCCGTAGCTACCGTTTCCATCAGCAATAGCTGTCGATGAAGCGATGTTAATATTTGCATTATAAAGTTTTTCATGAACTTCAACTAAGGCACCCAACTCATCGGAACCTTGCACTAGTATTGCTTGATATGGCCCATCTAAATTTAATCCCGCTTTTTTAGCAACGTTTAATAGCAAGGATTCATCTTCAGGAAATAATGTAATTTGGGATCTTTCCGGACCCATTTGCATCGCATTAAATGCGAGTTGATTAACACCAACATCTGCTAATATGGACAATATTTTATGTGCTTCGCCAGGTTTATCTTGGGTGATGGCATAATAATAATTCAACTTTCGTATTTTATACGACATGAATCCTCCTATTGATAATTAACAGATTTTAATTTAAAGCTGGGGAGCAGGGATTTGAACCCCGATAGCAGGAACCAGAATCCTGAGTCTTACCATTGGACGACTCCCCAAAATTACTCTAATAGAAGTCATTAAAAATTAAGAATTGATATTATAAATCACCAATGACTTTTCTTGATCAATATGGTAAAATTTTATTAGCTTTTCGCAACCTTCTGATACATGTTTCTTTTCCCAACAATTGCATCATATCAAAAAGTGATGGACCTGATCCAATACCACTTAATGCTAACCGCGTTGGGTGGATTATTTTTCCGGCAGAGATATTTTTACTCTCCGCAAGATTTCGTAAGGCGATTTCGATATTTTCCGTATCCCACAATTCAATATTTTCTAACAAATTATTAAATTTCTCAATTAACTCATTAATAGAATTGTCATTCCACTTCTTCTTTGCAGCTTTTACATCATAATCTTTTGGATCTTTGAAAAACATTGATGTCATATTTTGCATATCACGCAATGACCTTACTCTGTCTTTCATTAATTCGATTACTTTAATGACATAGTCGTTATCTTCAGATTTTTGCCAGTTGGGATCATAAGTAAGTATATTGTCTAATATTTCATTTGCTGATTTTTTAATGATATGTTGTCCACTCACCCACTGCAATTTTTTCTCATCAAATACAGCACTTTTTTTCTGAACTCGTCCTATGGAAAATTGCTCTATTAATTCATCCGGTGAGAAAATTTCCTGTTCTGTTCCCGGATTCCATCCTAATAAAGCTAAATAATTAACCAAAGCATCCGATAAATAACCTTGATCCTTGTACTCTTGTACGCCAGTGGCACCATGGCGCTTACTCAATCTTTTCTTATCCGGACCTAATATCATTGGCAAATGAGCAAATTCAGGAATTGGGTAATTTAATGCTTTATACACCATAATTTGCTTTGCGGTGTTAGAAATGTGATCTTCACCACGAATGACATGTGTTATTCCCATATCGTTATCATCAACGGCTACTACTAAATTATATACAGGGCTTCCATCGGTTCTTGCGATAATAAAATCATCAATTTCTTTATTATTGACGCGAATATTTCCATATATTTTGTCATCGAATTCTGTATAACCCTCCGGTACATAAATACGCACAGAGAAAGAATTACCATTTTTTAGATTTTTTTGCACTACTTTCTCATCAAGATTACGACATGCACCAGAATAAAAATATCCGCTCCCTGCTATTTCTGCTTGTTTTCGTTCTTCAGCAAGTCTTTCTTTTGAACAGAAACAGCGATACGCTTTTCCATTTTTCATCAATTTTTCAATTACACTATTATATAATTCATTTCGCGTAGATTGGAATACTATATCTTCATCCCAATCCAAACCAAGCCATCTCAATGATTCACAAATTTGATTAGTAAATTCCTGTTTCGAACGCAGTTTATCAGTGTCTTCAATGCGTAATAGAAATTTTCCACAATGTTTTCTAGCATACAACCAATTAAATAATGCTGTTCTAGCACCGCCCAAATGGAGTTGTCCGGTCGGACTTGGTGCAAATCGAACTCGTGGTTTTTTTAAATTCATTGTTATATTAATTTAGGCTTAAATTTTATTGATATAATCTATGACAGTTTTTGCTTCACTCTTCATATGATATTAAATAAAATTTAAAGACAAATTATTGTTTACAAAATAATTCAATAATAACAATAATTAAAACAATAATTGAGATAATAGTTCCAACCCACCAGCGTCTATTATTTTTCTTTTCTTCAATAGTTCTTGCAATTATTTCA
>JAHJCW010000090.1 GCA_018812885.1 bacterium
AGCTTCCGATGGAATAATTGTCGCGAAAGCGGGATCTTCGCTGAGAACAATAAAATTATTAGAACCTACTTTACCGCCATTAAAGTGATGCAAAGTGTTGGTTTTATCAGCAATACTCCAATTATTCAGATCAACATTTTCAAAACTGAATAATTCAACAAATTCCGCTTGAGGCGATATAGGTCGCGGTAAGAATTCGTTAATTGTGACATCTCCAAAATTGTAACTGACATATATTGTGTCTGTCGCATTATTATTATTTAGATTTTGATCTTCAGCGACTTCCATATTTATTTGAAGCGGATGTATTCCGGGGCTCATTGCGGATAAAGTGATATTTAAAATTGATGTATCTCTTCGGGTGATATTGGTGAAACCGATATTGCCAATTAAAGAGCTATTTTCAAAAACGGATACGTTCCCGGAAACAGCTTGAGCACCATGATTCGTAATCGGTAGGAACATTTGAATGGACTCATTTGATTTGGGAAATTCCGGTTCATGGTGAACACTTTCGGAAATAATTTCGCCATCATATTCAATTAAATAATTTGAATTAACATAACCGGGAGTCATCCAAATGCTAGCAGTTGATATTTGCCAATTAACAGGATCATTACTAATAAAATCAGGTCTAAGTTTTTCAGTTGAGGAATCAGCAACAACCGGCCATCCGGTGCCATAGGATAATGAATCAATAATTGTATGATTCATATCAACTAAGTAAATATTATCTCCGGTATTATTAAGCGTTGGTAAACCACCATATGGAACCAAATATTTTGCATCAGGATTTGCAATTGGTTTTAATGATGTATCACTGGCAATTACTATATAATCTCCCTTTTCAATATATGTGATCGGGAGCAGGTTACTTGTGGATTTATCGGCAATTCGCCAACCGTCCATTACAATTGATTTAAAACTGACTAATTCCACAAATTCAATTTGATTATCTCCGGGGTTAGAATGGAATTCGTTTATTTTCACTAATCCTGGCGTATAGGAAACATTAAGTTTTTTAGTGGCAGTGTTATTCGATAGATTTTCATCATTGACAACTGAAAAATCAAATAAAATATTGTGGCGTCCTGACGGGAACGACGATAAGGATATATTTACAAATGTTGTTTGTCCCATATTAAGCGAAGGGGAATTTACAGAGCCAACAATATTTCCATTAAATGTGGCAGTCACTGTTCCATTAATGTTTTGAATACCAGCATTATAAACCGGGACTATTGCTGTAACTGATTCACCTGCCTTTGCGAAATTAGGATTAAATGAGATATTACCTTGAATAGCTCCGTCAATATTATATGGTATTACTGAATTTGGCAGCCCGGGAGTCATTTTATTTGAAGCAACTGATTGTTTCCAATTTGCTGAAGCTTCCGATGCGAAATTTGGTAGAATTTTTTCCGTCGAGTAACCGGAGATTACTTCCCAATTGGTATCAAAAGTTAGGGAATCAATTATAGTATTATATTGGTCAAATAATCGCACATCATCACCACTATTATTTAGGGCAGGCATTCCACCTGATGGAATTAAATAATGAGTCCCAAGTGGTACAAGTGGATATAGAGATGAATCGGATGAAATTACCACAAATTCGTCGGGTTGAATGATAGCTTCGGGCAAGCGGTAAGTTGTTCCATCGCGATTGTCTGCAATGCGCCAGTCTTCTAAATTGATAGGCGTACTACCGCGATGTAGAATCTCTACGAATTCTACCTGATCATCAACCGGTTGTGAATGAAATTCATTAATGGACATTACGCGCCTCTCAAATTTTACACCAACAGATGTGCTGTCGATATTATTAGATGAGTCTAAATCGCCGGTTACTTCGAGAGTAATATCTAATATTATTTCTCCTGATGATAAAACGCTTGTTTCGATGACAATAGTGGAAGTATCTAATACAGCTAATGAGTCAAATGATTGTGTACCGATAGTTGTGCCCGATTGATCGATAATTACCTTACCTGTAAAGGTGGTCAAACCAATATTTGCAATATCTACACTTATATATGTTTTTTCATTGATACTAATAACTGATGGATTTACAGTTGTATTAGATGTAATGATTTCTCCATCAATGTTTAAAGGTTTTACGCTGTTGGGGGCGCCGGGCGTGCCTAGGGCATTTTTGCTAGCTTTCCAATTGTCGGGTGTGTTTGGTAATTCCAAACGCACTTTTTCAATAGAATAGTTATCTGGAGCAGGGTCTGCCCATCCATAATTGTCTACTAAAACACCTGTACTGTTTTTAAGATATAAGTAATCACTAAGGGACAATCCTCCATATCCAATATTGCCGTCATCAACTTTTATCAATAAAGCACTATCGGGAATAATGCTATTATATATTCCGGCTAGAAAATCATAATCATCTTCTAATATTACAGCATATCCTAATGGTGGTAGTGTTTATAAGGAATCCACAATTTTCAAAACATCGGCATCTTTTTCATCACCAATAGTCCAACCTGTTAAATTGACAGTAGAGTCAGATATATTGAACAATTCTACAAATTCAGAATTTGTGCTATCTGGATCATACATTACTTCCGTTATTATAACTTGTGATAATGTTTGAGAGAATCCAAGAAACAGGGAAATAATTATTTTAAATGACAGTTGTTTCATCAAATTAATTCAAGAGTACTGTCAGATTAATTTAATAAACTGTTCCAAACGTTCTTGAATTTCATCGCGTGTTTTGCGATACCGGCCGATAATTTTATGGTCGTTTTTCCAACTGCGGAATGGGTCATCAATACTCCAATGTATCTTTTTTGATTTGCCCGGAAAAGTGGGACAAAACTCACGTGCATGATCACAGAGAGTTATTACATAGTTGATGCCATGTCCAAAGTATTTGTCAATTGGATCGGAAGAGTGAGTTGAGATATCAATACCAATTTCTTTCATAACTCTAATTGCAATAGGATGTACACGGCTGGGGTGGATACCTGCACTGTAAATGTCAAAGCGTTCTCCAGCCATTGCCCGTAATAATCCTTCGGCCATTTGTGATCGGCAGGAATTACCGGTGCATATAAAAATTACTTTTTTCTTTCCTGTCATGGTTGATAAATTACTTCGATTATTAATTGTTTTGTATAAAATTACCCATTCGGAATTGTATTTTTTACAAGTTGTTCTATTTTTAAATTTTGTTATGAATATTTCTGAGAAAATGCCATTATTCGCAAATCCTTTGGAACCTTATGAAGGATTGAGTATAGCTGATCTTAATCGGTATTTACCGGCATTACAAACAGCCGATGATATACAAATGACAGCTGACAATATGCACGAGGGAATATTTTTAACCGATGGTTTATCAGGTATGTCAAAATTACCAGACAATTCCATTGATTTAATAATAGCTGATCCACCTGAAGATCCATGGCGTCAAGCGCAGGAGAAAGGGAAACAACTTACATTACAAGAATTTTATAAGTGGAATGAGGATTGGTTAAAAGAAGCGCGTAGAGTTTTGAAAGTAACCGGTGCAATTTATTTACTTTGTGGTTGGCGATATTCAGGAATGTTCCATTCACTATTATCTAATATATTTATCGTACAAACAAGAATCACCTGGCGGGATGACGATGCAAATGATCAAGCTAATGTTGCAACCTGGAAAAACCAAATGAGTGATATCTGGTTTGCTACCAAGACTAATGAATTTCTTTTCGAACAAGAGTCGGTTGGAACGGGAAAATTGTTATTGCATATAGAAAGTAAAGAAAGGTTACCAAATTTTTGGAATGACATAATTAATATCAGAGCCGATTCTGATGATAGAAAAGAACATAAACCTAAAGCGTTAATTAATCGTATTCTGGACGCAAGTTCATTTAAATTAAATTATATAGTTGACCCGTTTATGCGAAGCGGTGATATTGGAGTTATTGCAAAATTACGCGGTCGGCGATTTATTGGGTTTGATACTAATCAGGATAATTTACTAATTGCAATGAAGCGTATCGATCAAACATAAAAGGGGGGAATAATAATGTTATTAGAAAAAGTGCAAGCAGATATGTACCAGGCAATGAAAACCAAAGATGCTGTTAAATCAAAAACACTGCGCGTAGTATTGGCTACGCTGAAAGATAAAAAAATAGCAAAACGGGAGGACTTATCTGAAGCCGAAGAATTAAAAGTATTACAAACTTTAGCAAAACAACGCAAAGAATCAATTGCAATGTTTCGTACGGGCGGTAGGGAAGATTTAGTAGAACAAGAGTTGAGCGAACTGCAAATCATTGAGCAATATTTACCAAAAATGATGACTGATGCTGAAATTAAAGATATTGTGAAAAGTTCAATTGATGAAACCGGAGCGCAATCATTAGCTGATGTGGGCAAGGTAATGCCGATCATAATGAAAAAAGGAGCCGGTAAGATAGATGGTAAAAAAGCGCAATTATTATTACGAGAACTGTTGCAATGAATGCCATTAATTTTTTTAACCTTTTTGCGATCACCTTTTTATTGTTTTTAGGAATTGGTGGTTTTAAAAGAGGATTTATTATTGAAATTGGAAGAATCATTAGCTTAGTATTTACACTATGGCTTGGTATAACTTATTATGTTGATTTTGCTGAAATATTGGAACAGGAGGTTAGCGTTAATCCATATTTCATACTATTTGTAAGTTTTTCGATTATTTTCATTTCCACACTTATTATAACAAGAATTATTATTGACTTGATCTATCAGATTCTAGGCCTAAGAAATGCTGGTTTATTGAATCAAGTGCTAGGTTTTATAGGTGGGGCTATAAAAGGCACGATTCCGATTATTCTTATTTTATGGGCTTTTGAGTTACTTCCCATTCAGAATTGGACAGATACTTTGTATAAGGAATCACGAGTAGCAAATATTGCGAGGACAATTCGAGATAAAAATATTGAGTATTTTGGATGGGAAGACCCGGTAAGTGCAGGAAAGGAATATGTAAAATCAATAATTGATAAAGATTCTACTATTCAAGAAGATGATGAGTAATGGCTCGGATAGCACCCGAAGTAATTGATCGCGTTCGCGATGCGGCCAATATTGTTGATATAATATCACAGTATTTGGACTTGCGGAAAAGAGGACAAAATTTTGTTGGAATTTGTCCGTTTCATAATGACACTCACCCATCATTATATGTTTCTCCGGTAAAAGAAATTTATAAATGTTTTGCCTGTGGCGCCGGTGGGAATGTATTTACTTTTTTAACTGAGTATGATAAGATCAGTTTTGTTGATGCTGTTAAACAGCTTGGTGCTAAATATGGAATAGAGGTCAAGCTGAGTGGGGAATCTGAGGATAAAGATTATTATTCAAAATTGTATGATCTACATGAATATGCCGCAAACATATTTCAAAAACGCTTATTCTCGGACGAGAGTAAAAATGTAATTAGCTACCTAACAGAACGCGGACTATTAACCGATACAATAAAAAAGTTTAGACTAGGTATTTCATCCACCGGTTGGGAAGATTTAATAAATAAAGTTAAATCGCAAAATTATTCCAAAGACGTAATAGAAAAATCTGGACTTTTTACAAAAACAGAAAAAGGAATATTTGATCGATTCAGAAATCGAATAATGTTTCCTATATTTAATCAGTCAGGAAAAATAATTGCTTTTGGCGGACGTACTCTTGATAAAGACGAACCTGCAAAATATCTTAATTCACCGGACACACAATTGTATCATAAAAGTGATGTTTTATATGGATTGCATTTATCCCGCCAAGCCATACGTGAAAAAGAAGCAGTGTTTTTGGTCGAGGGATATATGGATTTTATTCAATTATACCAAGCGGGAATTGAAAATGTAATAGCAGCATCAGGTACGGCACTTACTGAACGTCATGTTCAACAAATTAAAAAATTTACAAATCGTGTTTTTTTAACTTATGATGGTGATCAAGCCGGTACTAACGCCACCATTAGAGCAGGATATTTATTATATCATGGCGGTGTAGAGCCATTAGTAGTAGTAGTTCCCAAAGGAATGGATCCCGACGATTGGGTTAGAGAGAAGGGCGCAGAGGCGATTATGCAAGGGGCAGAATCAGCGATATCGCTTATTGATTTTCAAATCAGTTCAAAAAATATTAAAGATCTTTCATCGGCGGAACGATCACAATTTGTGGATGATATTTTATTCGCAATAGCCGATATCGGGGATAGTATTATTCGTAATAGCATTTTGAAGAATATTAGTCAGCGTTTACAAATAGACGAGAATGAATTATTGCAAAGACTTAAAAGAGAGCAGGCCCGCCAACGTACTAGAGGGCAAAAAGATGACATCGTGGAGCAACCAATAGAATTCTCTTCGCTGATTCAAAAGGCTCAATCAATATTAGTAAAATTATTAGCTAGTGATGATCCGCAAATTCGTCAAGTTGTTAGGGATAAAATTGAAATAGATTTAATTAGTGAACCAGTTTTAAAGAAATTAGCTGAAATATTATTACCTATATATAATGATATAAATTATTCGTCAATAATTGATCAATTTGAAAATAAAAAAGAACGTGAAATTGTCGCTAATGTATTGATGGAAGAATTGCCCCATGAGGATGACGATTTAGTAGCTATAATTAATGAATGTATTTTAACACTGAAATCACGCCTATTAAAAGAACAATACAAAAGTGCAAGATTCAAGCTACGTGAGCTAGAATTAAAAGGTGAAGAAACTACTGAATTGCGCATGGAGGTTGCACAATTACATATAGAGCTGGATAAAATGGGATTATTATAGCAAATTGCTTATTTGCTTGATAATATTATCAAGTTCAGATTTATCTTCAAAAATATTAAAATTGTTGGTATCCACAGTTAGAACGGATATATCTTTAATACTTGCGATCCATTTATCATAAGAAACATTCAGGGTATGCAAATATTCAGGGTCAATAGTTTTTTCATAATCGCGAGCACGTTTTTTAATGCGTGTCAATAAAGTATCCGTTGATGCTTTTAGATATATTATTAAATCCGGTTTTCGGAGAAATGAAATCATTACTTTAAAAAGATTCCGGTAGTTATCCCAATCTCTATTATCCATGTTGCCTAACTCATGCAGATTCTTTGCAAATATCTCAACGTCCTCATATATGGTTCGATCTTGCATTACTCCTTGAGATAGATTTGACATTTTAACATGATTGCGGAAGCGATGATGTAAAAAATATATCTGCAAATTAAAACTCCAGCGTTTCATGTTACCGTAAAAATCACTTAAATAGGGATTGTCCATAACCGATTCGTAAAACGGATGCCACCCCTGCCATTCAGTTACAATTTCAGTAAATGTAGTTTTTCCTACACCAATGTTTCCGGCAATTCCAATGAATGGATTTTCATTTTTCATATATCGAAATTAAAAAGAATATTTTAAATAAAAACCATCAAGGTTTTTGAAACCTTGATGGTTTAAACTGAATTAGATTTATTTTATTGATTGTCATTGCGATCCCGATTCATCGGGAGAAGCAATCTCCTAAATGATACGAAGTACCCCCACTGTCCGGTGGACATCTCCCCCTAATTTAGGGGGAGAATAAAGGAGGGGGTATTTATAAGAAAAACCCCCGAAAATTCGAGGGTTTTTCTCTCAAAATATAATATGATTCATTATCTTTCGATCTGTAAGCCTACATTAAAGCTTCTTGGTAATCCAAAGTATACTTCTGCATCGTCTGCATCATGATCTTTGTCCCAACCATTGTATGGGCTATTATCGACAGCATCTTGAATGTATACTTCATCAAGAGCATTGAATACATGGGCGAATACTTTGAAATTGAAACCAGCAGCTTCAATCGGTAACAGATAAGTTAAATGCAGATCCATTACACCAGCGGCAGGTACTTGCCAAGCTTCCGGTCTTTCACCGTCTTCAAGTGCGGTTCTAGTGAACGGACTCCAATCTGCATAATATCTATCATAGTATTTATATACTACCTGAGCCTGTAATCCATCAACTGGGAAGACAGAGGCAGCAAAAGCAATTTGAGTCTGTGGAGAATCACCGATCTTAAGACCTTTTACATAGTAAGTGTATTCTTCTTCAGTAGCAGGACTAGTATCATAATTTTTGTATGATCCTTCTACATCGTTATCATAGGTCCAATTTCCGATTCCCACAGCAGCATCAAGACGGAATAGATCAATTGGTTGAAAGGCAGCTTCTAGCTCAACACCCATATGGGTTTGATCCATACCTAATAATGAGATAACAGCTTCGGTTCCATCTTCCATAGTATAATTGCGGTTATTGGCACGGTCTTGCCACATGGTATAATAAACATTACCGTTTAAGGTTAACATACCATTTAATCCGGCAAAGTTAACACCACCCTCAACAGATGTGATCTTTTCATTTTGCGGATCTGGATTCATTGTGCCAAGCACATCAGAAATAACTCCATCAAATATTGGAACTTTCTCAATGTATCCAAAATTAGCAAATACACCAAGACCATCCATAATATTGTATAATCCGCCACCTTTTAATTGGAAACCACTAATCGGATCTGATTCTAAGCTATATTCATCTCCGTTTCCGTCATCTCTAAAGTGATCTACAAAACTATATTTAATAGTGGACAATCCGGCTGTACCATATACTGAGAACATATCAGTAACATATTCAGCTTGGGCGAATCCACCTAACCAATCTATGGTATTGGTCTCATAATAGTTAAATTTATCGCCGAGACCTTTTTGATAATCTGCTTCACTGTCAAAATCGTTACCGTTCCAATATAAATAGTCAGCACCTAATAGATCACGTACTTCATAGAAGTGATTTACCTCAGCAGTTCTCCAATCAACACCGGCAATAACTTTTAAATTCTCATTAACGTTGTAGGTTGCTTTGGAAATCGCACCAATTGTCCATTGTCTGTTAACACTGTTTCTTAAAATACCTGATGCTGAACCATCAGTTCTTGCTGCATTCTTGGCAAGTGTACCGTCATAATCAACAATACGGGAAGGATTGCTATAATCCCATGCCATGCTACCCCAGGTTCCCGTACCACCACCTGAACCACCTGAGAAATAAACTGTTGTACCTAATCTGAATGCATCTGAGAAGGAATGATACCAGTTAAGATTTACCTGTGGCTTGTGGTAATAGTTTTCTCTTTCATTCATGAAATTTGGATCATATCTGTCCACTTCTCTAGCGCCATACATATAAAAATACTGCTTTCCTTTATAGGACGAACTAACTTCAGACCCAGTCTCGTTGTATAACCTGTCTACTTCAAAAAATTTGTCTAAAGCTGCCTCATCGTAGTCATCAAGACTCTTGGCAAACTCTTCATCATAGACGCCAATATTCTGTTTATACAGATTTTGACCATGTCTTTGCGGTGCGCCGATAGCATAAAATTCTATGCGGTCGGCATCGGTTAGTGCATAGCTTGCGCCAAAATAGTAGGCCCAAGCATCCGTCCAAGTATAATCGATAAGACCATCACCGATTTTTCTCACTACTGCACCATTAATAGCAAGTTTATCATTGATTAAACCTGAATTAAAGTTAAGAGTGCTTTTCAAGAATCCGTCATTACCAATTTCCTGTTTGAACATTACGCCACGATCAAAAGCTGCCGGATCAGTAATAATGTTCATTGTTCCACCAACTGATGGCGTAGCTAGGTTTACAGCACTTAATCCACGTTGCATTTGGATTGAAGAGGTTGCATCACCAACGCCGTCCCAGTTAGACCAGTATACCCAGCCATTTTCCATATCATTGACGGGAACACCATTGATCATAATGGCAATGTTGTTTTGGTTGAATCCACGAACGTTTACACGGGCATCACCGGCTCCACCGCCTTGCATCGTGGCATATACACTTGGTGTTGTATTTAATGCCATAGGTATATCTTGTGAAGCTAGACGTAGTTCCATATCTGCTTTGGATACGTCTGAGTAAGCAACGGGTGTGTTACGAGTAGCACGCGATGCAAAAACTTCCAATGCACTCATTTCAAGGGCAGAGGCTGTGAGTGCAAAGTCTACACTTCCTGCACCAGGAAGAGTAAGTGTCGCATTACCATTCACATAACCGATTACTGAAGCAGTTAAAGTATATGTGCCATCAGGAACATTCTCAATGACAAAATACCCGTCTACATCAGCCGCCGCACCCATTGTGGTCCCGCCCACCACTACATTAGCACCGGCTAAACCATTACCAGTTTTGGCATCGGTTACAGTTCCGGTTATCGTGTTCTGCGCGAACAGCGCAAGTGGTAGTACTAGGACCATAAGTATTTTAACAATACGGTTCATAGTAACTCCTTGGGGTTTATTATTATTTGACAATTGCGGGGGCAATCCCCGCCAGTAAGGGTAAGTATTATATCCAGATTTCAATTTATGTTTAATTGTTTGTTTCATGCCTGGAATTATCACCAAAAATTCGCAAAATGCGATGTATTGCGCAAGCATTATTTATATTTGATTGTTGTTATGTAATCAGTACTGTCATTGCGAGAAGAGAGGAACAAATGACGAAGCAAGCTGCTGATGGTATGAGCTTCGTTGCTATGTTCTTCGCGATGGCAGCTATTCTTTTCATAAATAAATATTATTCCCCATCACTTTACTTCCGTAGCCGGTAAAAGACAATCAGGCGAATTGTTTCTTCCCGAATTAACCAAAGTCGATACAGGATATGACAACCATACTGTCATACCCGCGAAGGCGGGTATCCATTTTAAATCCAATGTTCACCTAAATCTATCCATTCCGGATTGTCTTTTTCAATTAATTTTATTTTTCATGCACGATTCCATTTTTTTATTCTCTTCTTAAATAACAGAGCTTCATTTATATCGGTAGTTTCTTCATAATAAACAAGTTTATGAACATTATATTTTTTAGTAAAACCTTCGATTAAATTATTTTTATATTCATATATACGTCTTTCAAGATTATTGGTTACACCTGTGTATAAAGTACCGTTGCGTTTGCTAGCTAATATATAAACGTAATATGAGTTATTCATAATATCACAAATTAGTGGATTTCCAACTGAATCGGGAATGACAAAAATGGTCGGTATTTAATCAATATAAAATTTTGTATCATTAGTATATAGCGAAATAAGAAACTGTTTATAAATATTTAACTTTAAAATTAAATATTGTTCTCTATTTTTTTATATATACAACTGGTAAAACACAGTCCGGAGAATTATTTCTTACTGAGTTAACCAAAGACGACACAGGATATTTTGATAAAGTTGGTTTGGAATGTTTTGCAATTTCCAGCGCTTGTGCAACAGAGAAGTTTTCTGTCTTTAACCATTCGTCTAAATGTTCTTGCGGTAATATAACGGGCATCCGATTGTGAATATTTGATAGATTTTTTTGAGCCTCCTTTGTTATTATTGTATAGGAGGGCACAAAAAAACCATTTGGGTTTTGCCAAATATCGTATAATCCTGCCATTGGAAGTAATTTGTCATTAGAGTCTTTCAAATAATAGGGCACTTTTGTGTCACCTTCATTTTTCCATTCATAATAGCCGTCTGTAATGACAATACAGCGGTTGCTTGACACTAGATTACGGTATGATGGTTTTTCGAGTAGTGTTTCAATTCGTGCATTTATCATTCGTGCACCGAACTTTTCATCCTTAGCCCACGATGGTATCAAACCCCAGCGCATTGTCTTAACAATTCGTTTCCCATTATCAATTAAGATTGGAGAATTTTGTGTAGGGGCGATATTATAGTTTGGTAAATAATTATCAGGATTTTCCCATTCTTCAATGGCAAGTTCTTCGATAATTGACTGCATATCTTTCGTTAATGTTTTACGTCCACACATCTTAATATGGGCAATGGTTAATGGTTGATGGTTAATATAATATAATTTCTGATTTCAGATTTATACTAATTTTCACTAACAAAGTTATTAGTTAAATCAAGTTTCATCAAATGTTGATTTGTTTTAAATGTCCCCTGCTTCCTAATCTCTGATCCCTTAAGCCTGCTAAGACTTGATAGTTTTTCAACAGTGACTGAAAACACCCCGAACGCCTCTTCAACCGTTCCGCGCAATATAAAAAGTTTTTCCCAATGCAGAAGATCGCCATATTCACGAAACACTTCGGGGAAAAGAACACATTCGTAAATATCAGTTTCATCCTCGAGTGTTAAAAATTCCATCGGATCACACTGATGTGTTTGAACTTCTTTGCGTGTAATGTAAACACCTGCTAAATAAATTGATTTCCCGACATATTTAGGAATATCTATTGCTTTCTTGACCCATTTATTTATTGTTGAGAAGTATGGTTCTAATGGGTGGGACGATATTGGAAACCCAAAAGACTTTAATTCCAATTCTCGTTTTTCATCACAAGATAGAGGTTCTTTTGATGGTTGATTGGTTATTGGTTCGGTGGAGCCGTCCGATAAATAAAAATGTGCGATACGATAGGCAATTTCTTTATGTGCTAAGTTCGGCTGTAATTTATCAAAACAACCGGAATTAGTGAGAACAATAGCATCTGCAAGGTCAAGGTCAACGCGTAAAAGAAAATTATCCAATGATTTGAAATCTCCGGCTTTGCGTTCAGCAAGAATTGCTTTCACGGCTTTATCCTGTAACCCCTTAATACTCATAAAACCCATACGTATTTGCTGGTCTTTGCCTTTATATTCTTTATTACTGCGATTTATATGGGGTGGCAAAATTGTTATTCCAAAACGGCGTGCTTCGCTCAAATAGGCATAAGCGGAATAAAATCCGCCTTGATTGGAAATAACGGACGCTAAAAATTCTGCCGGAAAATGAGCTTTTAAGTAAGCGCAGGTAAAAGATAACATCGCATACGATGCGGAATGCGGTTTGCAAAAAGAATATCCAACAAAGGAAGCTATCATATCCCAAACTTCTTCGATGAGTTTGTCGGTATAACCGTGTTTTTGCGCCTTCAAAAAAAACTTCTTTTTCCAGCCGGGAATTAAATGTTGCATAGAATCACGACCCATTGTTTTGCGAAGCGCATCAGCCTCGGCATAGCCAAAACCTGCCAAAATACGTGCGGCCATCGAAACCTGTTCTTCATAAACCATGATTCCGTAGCTTTCCTTCAAGAAACTTAGATCGCGATGCTGTAGCTTCCATGGTTTGCCATGAATACGTTCCAGCATGATATTGGTAAACCGATTGGCTGCCGGGCGAATTATCGATGAATAAATTACCACATGCTCAAAATCAACCACTCCGGCTTTGGCTAGCAATTGCCGTGTAGCCGGACTTTCGATGTAGAACACGCCCATTGTACGTCCGGCTTTCATCAGTTGCTCTGTTTTTGGATCACCAATTGGTTGAACGTGGTGGTAGTCAACATAGCGGCTATTAGCCGCTTTATTATCGTAATTCAAATTGACCTGTTTTATAGTGTCACGTACCACCGCCAAACTGCGATTGCCTAAAATGTCAATTTTCAATAACCCAGAATCTTCAACTTGGTCCTTTTCCCACTCAACAATTTGTACACCCTTGGGCGCCATTAGGACCGGCACATATTTACGAATTTCATCGGGAACAATAATTATACCGCCCGGATGTACAGAAGGATACCTGAAAGCACCGATTATTTTTTCACTTTGTTTCAAGATGTCCAAAATTGTATCATCAATATGGGCATTGGCAAAGCGCGGATCGGTACTGACCCAGCGTGCTAAATCGGTCCGCGAACGATGATAGCCGATGCGCTTTGTGATACTCTTTATTTCTTCATTGGACAATCCATAGACTTTGGCAACTTCCCGTACGGCAGACCGCGGACGCAAGAACACTTGCGATGCGACCATCGCAGTATGCTCTAGTTTATATCTTTTGAATATAGAATCAAGGATATCATCGCGCTCGTCCCAGGGGAAGTCAATGTCGATATCCGGCATATTTTCACGCTCGGGATGAATGAAACGTTCAAACTGCAAATTGTACTTTATTGGATCAACCTGCGTAATAAACAAGGCATAGCTAACAATGGAAGCAGCGCCGGAACCGCGCCCGATGGTAGCACGGGTATGTTTTACAATATTATGTACAATTAAAAAATATGGCGCAAATCCTTTTTCGCTGATAAGTGACATTTCGTAATCGATACGCCTTTTTACGACGTTGGATAAATTCCTGCCATAACGTATTTTTGAACCCTCCTCCACTAATTGGCGCAGTTTTTTATTTGCTTGATGCGTATCTTTAAGAGAGAGATTTGGGAAGATCGTGTTGATAAATTTCCAGTCAGTTTTGCAGCGTTCAGCTAAATAATGACTATTGTTGATTGCTTCTAAGTTATTAGGAAAAAGTTGAATCATGTCTTTTTCACTACGGAACCAATGTTGATCATTTTTAACTTCTTTTAGATCAAGCCGGGATAGTGTTGTGTTCTTCTCAATTGCCCGTAAAACAAGGTGCGCTTTTTGGTCTTCCGGCTTCAAAAAATACACATCCCCGGTCGCCACAATTTCTAACTTGAATTGTTTTGCCAATTGTTGTGCCCATATTTCTGTTGTGCCTGGACGCAATTCAACAAAAAGGTTAGTATCGGGAATAAATTGGCTAAGTTCATTTAATGTTTTCTCCTGATGTGCCAGGAAAAATAAGCCGGAATATCCGGCTGATAATATTTCTGACAACGGTTGCTTATCGTCATCGTGTACTTTGGATATTGCACGGCAGAGATTTTCGTATCCCGGTTGGTTCTCCACCAAAAGAATAACATCATCTTTATCGGTTATAATGTTTGCTCCGGCAATTGGTTTAACGTCTGCTGCTTTGGCATGTTGCACAAAACGAATGAATCCCCAAATACCATTTGTATCGGTAAGAGCTAAATGGGACATTCCATATTTTTTTGCATGAGTTAACAATGCTTGTTGTGTGGCCAATCCGCGCATTTGGGAATAATTAGAATGAACATTGAGATGTATGAACATAATTAACCACGAAGTCACGAAGAACACGAAGAAAAACTTTTAGTAAAGATTCTTTGTGTCTTTGTGGTTAATAAACGGTTTTGCCTTGGCACATTTCCCAAAGCTGAGGCGGAATGTATACTATTAGTACCATGCTTACAGCGGATAATATCTAAAGCTTTTGATAGGGCTTGATTTTTTCTAGATTCCGTTCCAAAAATGGAAACTTGATTGGCAAAATAAATAAATTTGGAAGCATCAATAATAATAGTGCGAATTCGATTACGACGATAATTTGCCAGCTCAAATAATCTGTAGCATGTTTCCACGATTGATTTGTCATTAGTTGCAACAAAAGCATCGTGGCGTGCATTACGTAAACCATCGGTATAATGAATTTCCAGTTTAACATTTTTTGCAATTTGTTGGCGCTTGCGCAACTGAAAGGCAATTTGCTCAGCCATTGTTTTAACGATCGCGCGTAAAATAAATTGATCATTGGTATCTTTAGGTATAATGACCTGCTCAATAATATGATCTTTTAAAGTCGGCGGACGAACTGCGGAGGTGTCTTGGCCCTGTGTTTCTCTATAGACTTGCTGAAAATATTTGCCAAATATGATGGAACCTTCAGTACGATGAAAGGCAATTTGCTGAATATCATAAATGTGCTTTAAATACAGGAACTGCACCATTTTTTTTACCTGAGGTATATGCACAGATGGTAAAATAGGTGACTCCAGGGGTGACAGGAAACGCGGTTCTTCGCCACTGGTGATTTCATTAATTATCTCAGGCACAACCGCAGTAGAAATACGACTTACTAATTTGTTGACGCTAATACCAATTGTACTGCTTAAGCTGGTTTTGCTTGCTATGACTTTGGATACCGAGAAACCTGCTTGTTGATAGCTTGGATACAAATGTTTCATGCCGGTCATATCAAGATAGTATTGCCCAAAGTTGGCAGGTTCTGCTATTGGTGTAAAGGTTGATACAGTTTTATATAGATATGAATTAAGGCGTGAGTACAAAGAATGATTATAAGGCATTAAAAGTGCACGGTGGCTCATTTTGCGTGCTAGCGACAACTTCATTCCTTGATATAAACCTTCTTCTTTTGCTTCAGGAGAGACGGAAATAATTGTACCATCTTGTTGCTGTGATGAAATAATAGCAACCGGACGCGTACGCAAAGAAGCGTCCATCAGGCGTTCAGCCTGAAGTTCAAAATCCTTTAAGCGTACATGAAAAATAGAAGTCATTTTTTAACCACGAAGTCACGAAGACACAAAGATATTTTGGCTTAAAAACATTATAGCCGTTGCTATGATTAATTAATGATTCTTTTTATGCCATCTTTAATCAGTGGGGCGTTAAAATTGATTAGAAAACCAAGTCTATTATTGGTGATCCTTAAATAGGATATCAATTGTGCTTGAAAAACAGGATGCATTTCTTCAACAGCTTTTAATTCTATGACTATAAAATCTTCCACTAGTATATCTATCCGAAGTTTTAAAGCCATATCTTTCCCATCATATAGAAAAGGTATTTCAACCTGTGTTCTTACTTTTAGTCCAGTTTTTTTGAGTTCATACACTAAGCATTTTTCATATACTGATTCAAGCAATCCGGGGCCAATGTTTTTATGAACACGATACACACAATCTACGATTTTCTTTCCAATCCGTTCTATATGTTCAGGCAAATCTGATTTTATTTTCATTTTAAAAACTTCGTGTTCTTTGTGTCTTCGTGGTAATGTTCCCATTAATATTCCCGGAAAGAATAGAGCACAATTCCATTGATCTGAAAATTGTCAGTATCCTGAATTTTAATAATAGGAAAATCAGGATTCCTGGGATGCAACTCTACTCCACACCCCTTAGGATAATAACGTTTTAAGGTAGCCTCGCCATTTATGAGGGCTACCACCATCTGCCCGGATTCGGCTTGCGGAGTTTTCCGTACAATCACATAATCACCATCTTCGATGTTGTCATCTTGCATGGAAGTTCCTTTAACCTTCAACACAAAGTTGTCGGGGCGGACAAAGGGTGCCGGAACATTAATTGATTCAGCGTTTTCCAAAGCTTCAATCGGTTCACCGGCGGCAATCATTCCTAAAAGCGGTAAAACTGTTGGTACGGCGTGCTCTTCAGAAAGGATAAGTGCTCTTTTACCATTGGGACCGCGAGCGCGATGTATATGTCCATCGTCCGATAATGTTCTTACATACCAATGGACCGTTCCTAATGATGAAAATCCTAATTTGTCCATAATTTCTTCGTAGGATGGAGCCTGACCATTCGCTAGCGTATAGCGTTGAATGAGGTCTAAAAAACGTTGTTGTTTGTATGATATTGGCTTTTTCATAATAAACTCGTAAGTTTCTCGTAAGTATTTTACTGGTTTTGTCAATGGAATGCAAGATAAATCTTAGTAATATTGCCGGAGATTTGAAAAACATAAAGATAGATTAATTTAAATCATGAAAAAACAACCTGTAGTATTAATCGTATTAGATGGTGTTGGATATAATAAAAATCCAAAGGGTAACGCCGTTTTAGCTGCTCACACGCCGAATTTAGATAGTTATTATAAAAAATATCCATGGACATTATTGGATGCCTCCGGAGAAGCAGTCGGTTTACCGGCAGGATTTCAAGGCTCAAGTGAAGTTGGCCATTTAAGCATGGGGGCAGGGCGCATTGTTGAACAAGAATTGAAACGCATCAATAATAAGCTAGAGGATGGCTCACTTTTCAAAAACAAGAATTGGCGAAATTTGATCAAAACATGGAAGAAAAACAATTCGCAGTTTCACTTCTTTGGACTTTTGCAGGATGAAGGTGTGCACGCCCACCAAGATCATCTATTTAAATTGATGAAGCGTGCCCGACGAGAATTTCCCCAAGGAAAAATCATAATACATCTATTTTTGGATGGGCGCGATACTCCACCTCGTAGCACTTTGGAATATTTTTATACTCTCCGTCAACAAATGGAGAAAATAGGGAATTGCCAAATTGGTACAATAATGGGACGCTACTACGGCATGGATCGTGTAAAAAGTTGGGACATCACTGACCGCGCCTATCATTGTATTGTTGATGCGGTCGGTAAAAAAGCTGATGTGCCCGAAGCTGCCATTCAGTATTCTTATGCTAATGATAATACTCCAAACGGAACTGCAATGTATGATGAATATATAAAACCACACGTTATTGGGGGTTACAACGGAGTAGCCGATGGTGATGTAATTCTACATACAAATTATCGGCAAGACCGTGCCATACAACTTACACAAGCATTTGTTGATGATAATTATCCAGGGACTTTGAAACGCAAACCGCAAGTTACGTATGTAGGTTTAACTCGTTATTATGATGAATTCGAGGACTATTTATTAGGCGGAATGGATGCAGG
>JAHJCW010000091.1 GCA_018812885.1 bacterium
AACAATTTAAACATGCGTGATGCCGCTTATGTTATATCAGTTGATAGGGTGGCTCAGGCCTGTAAAGATAGAGGTTGGGTGTAGAACATTAATCGGATTTTATAAAAAAACAATGGAGTAGTTTCCTATAGTTAGTTAATAGTATAATGACAAATTAATAATGCCTCAAGAAGAACATAGTCAATTTGACCGGAAATTCTTTAGTTCTGAAAATCGAGTATCCTATATTGGTACTGGATCGATTGGTGGAAAAGCACATGGTCTCGAGCTGATTGATAAAATATTAAACTCTGAAGAATTTGAGCGGAAAATATTCCCTCAAATTGATGTTAATATTCCTGTTCTAACGGTCATTCGTACAGATGTATTTGACAAGTTTATGCAATCAAATGATCTGTATGATATTGCATATTCAGATATCCCCGATGATAGAATTAGTCATGCTTTTCAAAACGCAGCTCTTCCATTTGAAATCCTGGGTGACCTAAGAGCTCTAATTAGCGAAGTTCATGTTCCGTTAGCTGTTCGTTCTTCAAGTATGTTGGAAGATGCAATGTTTGAACCGTTTGCAGGTATATATGGAACAAAAATGACACCAAACAATCAACCTGATGCTGACATGCGTTTTAATAAAATAGTTGAAGCGATTAAGTTTGTTTACTCTTCAACATATTTCAAATGTGCAAAAGATTACATTAAAGCTACAAAACACTCTATTAAAGATGAAAAAATGGCTGTTATAATACAAGAAGTCGTAGGCGTGCGACATATGGATAGATTTTATCCGGAATTGTCCGGTGTGGCGCGTTCCTATAATTTTTATCCAATGGGAAGAGCGAAACCTGAAGAAGGTGTGGTTAATCTTGCATTGGGACTGGGAAAAACTATTGTTGATGGAGGAATTTCGTGGGCATATTCTCCAGAATACCCGAAAGTTAATCCTCCATTCGGATCAGTTGGAGATTTGCTCAAAAATACTCAATTAGATTTTTGGGCAGTAAATATGGGCAAACCTCCATCATATAATCCTATAGTGGAAACAGAATATATGATAAAAGGGGATATAACAACAGCAGAATTAGACGGCACGCTACGACATTTAGTCTCAACTGTTGATTCGAATTCGGGGAGATTGACAATTGGTACAGGAGCTAAAGGACCACGAGCGTTGACTTTTGCCCCGCTACTTGTGTTTGATGATATTCCATTAAATAATTTAATTGTACATCTATTAGAATTATGTGAAAAAGCATTAGGTGCCCCGGTAGAAATAGAATTTGCCATGTCTTTTTCTAAAACTAAAGATGGAACCAGTATTCACCGCTTTGGATTCCTTCAAAGTAGACCTATGGTTGTTTCTACTGAAAAAATTGATGTAAGACCGGAGGATTTTGAATCAGAGAATGCCTTAGTAGCATCGGAGAATGTTTTAGGAAACGGAGTAATTGATTCAATTGAAGATATTGTTTTCGTAATACCGGAAAAGTTCAATGCCAAAGACACGCAAAAAATAGCAAGTGAAATTGAAATAATTAATAAAAAATTGGTTACGGACAATCGTTCATACCTGTTAATTGGATTTGGTAGATGGGGCAGTTCAGATCCGTGGTTAGGGATACCTGTTAACTGGGGGCAAGTGTCGGGAGCCCGCACCATCGTTGAAGCCATGCTAGAGAATATGAATGTCGATCTAAGTCAGGGTTCCCATTTCTTTCACAATTTAACTAGTTTTAATGTTTGCTATTTCTCAATCCCTTATTATAGTAAATTAAAAATAGATTGGGATTGGTTAAGTAAGCAATCAGTTGAACAAGAAGCCAATTTTATTAAACATGTTAAACTCAATTCTCCATTATTAATAAAAGCAGACGGTCGTAATAGTAGGGGCTTGATATATAAAACAAAATATTAATATGGAAAAAAATAAATCATTAGATAATATCATTGTAGCTCTCAAGGAAAGGGCAAAAGAATTAAGCTGCCTTTATGAAATACAAGAATTACTAAGTAATATAAATGTAGAGGTTGAAGATATATGCCGTGGAATGGTAAGGGCTATTCCTGGGGGTTGGCAATTCCCCAATATATGTGTAGTAAAGATCAAATATCGAGACTTGGAATTCAAATCCGAGAATTTTGTTGAGACAGATTGGGTTCTAAAAAGTGATATCATTCTTCAGGATGAGATAGTTGGTAGTATTAATGTTTACTATACCGAAGAGAGACCTAAATTGGATCAAGGTCCATTTCTAAAAGAAGAAAGGAAGTTAATTAGTACTATCTCAGGACAATTCGGATTATTTTTATTACATAAGCGTCTCAGAAATGTATTTGCCGATCAAAAAAAACCAATTGATGATAATAAGCATGATTGGGGTATAATACTTGATTTACTTAAGCGAACTGACCCCAAACTACTTATTAGAATCTCAAGAAAAATGCTAAATTTTTTATGTTGGAGTGGAATAAAAAAAGCAGAGCAGTTACTCCAACGTTTTAATCCGATTTATTCTAAAGACAGTGAGCTATTAAAAGAATCTAATCAACCATATCAAAAAATTCCTACGGGAGATATACTTAGTCTAAGTTATGAGATATTTGATATCGCTACAGATAATTTAAGTCAAAATGAAGTTCTAAATAACATTCAAAAATGGATCAAAGAAGACCGCTCAGGATTTTTAATTAACACTCTGGAAGATGGAGGTTCTTCTTTAACGGATATTAGTAATTCTATTGAAAGATTTCACCATTTAGTTCCACAAGGACTAGAACTATCATCACCTAGAGAAATCAGTTTTATGGTGGCTCTAATAAGGAGAATTTTAAGCGATCAACCGGGATTTATATCAATCGCCAAAAAGTTTATTGAGGTGGACGATTTTAACAATTTACTAAGTGCTATTATCTTTCCTATTGGAAGCCATGGGAAATTAGGCGGTAAAAGCTCGGGATTATTCCTCGCGGAACAAATTGTAAGGAAGTCATCGAAAGATAATGATCTTTTGAAAAGTATAAAAATTCCAAAGACTTGGTATATTACATCGGATAGTATTCTCAATTTTATGAGATATAACAATCTTGAAGATGTTATAGAGCAAAAATATAAAGATATTGGTCAGGTAAGACAAGAATATCCCTATGTGATCCATGTTTTTAAAAATTCTCCTTTCCCACCGGAGATTGTTAAGGGACTTTCTTTAGCATTAGATGATTTCGGAGAAGTCCCGTTAATTGTTAGGAGTTCAAGTCTTTTAGAAGATAGACTGGGGGCAGCTTTTGCAGGAAAATATAAAAGTTTATTTATCGCAAATCAAGGTTCTAAAAAGGAACGTATGATTGATTTAATGGATGCAATTGCAGAAGTATATGCATCAACATTTGGTCCTGATCCTATTGAATATCGGAAAGAGCAGGGTTTGTTGGATTACCATGAAGAAATGGGAATATTGATTCAAGCAGTTGTTGGACAAAAAGTAGGCAATTATTTCTTTCCGGCTTTTGCAGGTGTAGCATTAAGTAATAACGAATTCCGCTGGTCTAATAGAATAAAGCTAGAGGATGGTCTTGTTCGGATTGTACCCGGTTTAGGTACAAGAGCTGTTGATCGAGTAAGTGATGATTATCCGATCTTAATGGCTCCCGGAGAACCTAATCTACGTGTTAACGTTACTTTGGATGAAATAATACGCTATTCGCCTAAATATATTGACGTTATAAATTTTGAAACTTCATCGTTTGAAACTTTGGAAATAGACACATTAATTAAAAGTCACGGCAAGGACTATCCTTATATAAATAATATAATATCAATACTTAAAGAAAACCATATACAACACCCAAGAGCAATAGGAACAGATTATGCTAAAAACAATTTTGTGGTTACCTTTGAAGGATTAATAACTCGAACGCCATTTGTAAAACAAATTCATGAATTAATTATTACTTTACGCAATAATTTTGGACATCCGATTGATATTGAATTTGCACATGATGGCAAGGATTTTTATTTGTTACAATGCAGAACGCAAAGTATGGGTTTAGCAAGTAAACCCGCTGTAATACCCGATGATATTCCAATTGAAAAAATTATCTTTTCGGCCAATAAGTATGTTTCCAATGGAATTGTACCTAATATTTCGCATATTGTTTATGTAAGTCCACAAAAATATAGTGAGATAACAGACTATCAACACTTAGTAGCGGTAGGGAGAGCAATTGGAAAGCTAAATAAAATACTTCCTAAACGACAATTCATTCTCATGGGACCGGGTCGTTGGGGAAGTCGAGGAGATATAAAACTTGGTGTTAATGTAACCTATTCTGATATCAATAATACGTCGGTTTTGATTGAGATAGCTAGAAAACAGAAAGATTATGTACCTGACCTATCATTTGGCACACATTTTTTTCAAGACTTGGTCGAAGCCAATATTCGATATCTACCATTATATCCCGATGATACCGGCAATGTATTTAATGAAGATTTTCTGGAGAACTCAAAGAATGTATTTCTTAAAATGTTACCTGACTATGCTCATATTGGAGATGTTGTCAAAGTAATAGATATCCCGGCTACAACTAACGGTCAAATCATGCAAATATTAATGAATGCTGAGAATAATAAAGCCGTTGGCATGCTAACTAAAGATTCACATGAATTAGTAATTGAGACTAAAGAAAAAAATACAATTTTAAGTTTTGAAAAATCAGAGGTGCACTGGAGATGGAGACAGAGAAATATAGAGGGTCTCGCTCGCCAAATAGATCCGGAAAGATTCGGTGTTAAAGGATTTTATCTGCTTGGCAGTACAAAAAATGCCACTGCAGGTCCCGCAAGTGATATTGATATATTAATTCACTTTAATGGTACAAAGAAGCAACGTAAAGATTTAGATACATGGCTTGATGGTTGGAGCCAAAGTTTAAGTCAAATGAATTTTTTACGGACCGGCTATGAAACAGATGGTCTTTTGGACGTTCATATTATTACAGACGAGGATATTAAAAATAAAACAAGCTATGCTGTAAAGATTGGAGCAATTACTGATGCGGCTAGACCTCTAGAGTTTGGGACTAATATAAAGAGTAAGTCTTAATTATATAAGTTCTCTTGTGCTATTTTCAGGATGGGTTTTATTGAATCTTACTAGGGCTAATTCCGGTCCGTCATGGGCAGCTGTAAATAAATGAGCCTTTCCAATTTTCTCTTTCCAGGTTCCTGTTAATCTTGCTGATTCATGGACATGACCATGCAGAGTAATCGTCGGCTGGTGTTTCTCAATAAATCGTTTGACAGCAATACTGCCAACATGTACATCTAACGGTACATGGTCAACCATTTTACCATCAAGTGCAGCTCGATCTAAATTGGTTTTATACGGTGGTGTATGAAATAAGAATATCGTATTAGAAAGTTTATTGTCTCCAACTAATGT
>JAHJCW010000092.1 GCA_018812885.1 bacterium
AATAAAATAAATATAATAACTGATATTTGTGTTGTTGTTTTTGCTTTAGCAATCTTGCTAGTTATCATTGTTAATCCCTGTGATTCCATCACCATACGTAACCCTGTTACAAATAAATCACGGAAAATAATTAGACCAACCATCCAAAATGGTACCAAATCCATGATTGCAAATGAAATAAAAGCTGAACTAACTAAAATTTTATCAGCTAAAGGATCAAGGAATTTGCCATGACGGGTCACTTGATTTAATTTTCTTGCATAGTGACCATCAAAAGCATCCGTTATACTCGCTACAATAAATATGACTAGCGCCCAAAGTCTGGCATAGGGATAATCATAAAATAGACAAATTATGAATAATGGAGTAAGCAATATTCTAAATATCGTTAAAACATTGGGAACGTTAATTTTCATAAACTAGTCCTTCCCTCTAAAGCTCGAGTTAAGGTTGCTTCATCAGTATATTCGATTGCGCTTCCAACCGGTATCCCTCTTGCTAATCGAGTGATTTTGATATTCTTTTCACTAAATAGTTTATTGATGTACAATGCGGTAGTATCACCTTCAATACTTGGATTTGTAGCTAAGATTATCTCTGTATTGTCTTTAACTCTATCAATTAATTTATTAAGATTTAGGTCATCCGGGCCTATCCCATCTAAAGGTGAGAGCATGCCCCCGAGCACATGATAAACACCCCTATAAGAACTCGATCTTTCAAAGACAAATATATCCTGCGGATCTTCTACAACACATATCATATCTTTACTTCTTTTTGGATCAGTGCAAATGTTACATGGATCATTTTCGGTAATACCACCACAAATCGTACAAAAACGAATTTTTGACTTTACGTCCATTATAGATTCGGCAAGTTCAGCTGCCTCGGTTTCGTTAGATTTCATCACGTTAAACGCCATACGTTGCGCAGTTTTTTTCCCGATTCCGGGAAATCTTGAAAACCTATCAATTAAACGCTGAACGCTGTTGGGGAATGATCCCATTAATTAACCTAATCCCGGTATATTCATTCCACCTAACATATTTCCAGTCACAGCATTCATTCTGTTTTGTGATTCTTCTAATGATTTTGTTAATGCATTATTAACCGCTGAAATAATAAGATCTTCTAATAATTCTTTATCTTCTTTAATTGCATCTTGATCAATAGTTAATTCTAATAGTTGCTGTTTACCATTAACGACAACTTTTACCATCCCACCGCCGGAATCTCCTTCAATCGTAAGGTCATCCAACTCATTTTGTACTTCTTCAATTTTCTTTTGTACGTCGCGTGCTTGTTTTAGCAATTGGGTCATATTTCCTTTATTAAACATTTTTGCTCCTAATTTAAAATTTCACCATCGAACAATTCGATTATTTTTGCCGTTGTATTATTTGTTTTTTCGTTTTCTTTTTTAATGTCTTTTTTAACTTTTTGTGATTCATCGGATTTTGTCATTAATAATGCAGTTTTTAATGGAAATCCATAGACTTTTTCTAAATAGTTTTCTATAACATTTTTGTTTTTTTCTAATGTTCTCAAGTTAAAATTGTTTCCATTAACTAATTTTATCTCAAGACGATTTCCTGCAAACTGACTAACCTCACAATGCGAAAGTACATTCCCAATTGATGGTCTTTCTGATGACAATTCTACAATAAATTCATCCCATTTTTCATTAATTGCATCTAAATCAATATTTTTATTAGATATTGGATTAGGTTTTGGGTCGGAAATTGTATTTATTTCAATTTTGGGATTTTCAGATTTCAGATTTTCATTGGGAGAATTATCATTCTTTAATAATAGTGATTTGGAAGTTTTATTAGAATTATTAGAAGGAGTTTTGGGATTTTCTCTTCCGGAATGACTTACAGGATTTTGAAATTTACCTAATAACGATTCAATTGTCACAACGGAGTCTAGTTCGAGCAATTTAAGTAAAGATAATTCAATTAAAATATGGGGTTGAGTAGCTCGTTTAACTTGTGGCTCTATATCTGTAATTACTTTAGATACTCTTAGTATATCTCTAATATTCCATAATTTAGCAGCTTCTTCATACTGCTTTTTTAAACCAATATTTAATTCAAAAACATCCAATCCCTTTTCAATTGTGGCTATCATCATATTTCTAATATGACGATTTAATCCTGAAATAAACTCCTGAATCGGCATTCCTTTTGATTTTACTTCAGCTAATAAATCAACGAGTGCCTTGCCATTTTTTATACGGATTGCATCCAAAATATTAAAATATACATCAGTTGGTATAAGTCCAAGTACTTTACTCACACTTTCAATTGAAATTTTATCACCGGAATATGCTATTACTTGATCTAAAATACTGAGAGCATCGCGCAGACTGCCATCGGCTTTTTGGGCGATAATTCTTAGAGAGTCATTGTCAATTTCAATCTTTTCCTTACCCAATACATATTTGATTTGCTCACTAATAGAATGTATCGTAATACTATTAAAATCAAATCGTTGACAACGAGAAATTATAGTAGCAGGGACTTTATATATATCTGTTGTCGCTAAAATAAATTTACCATGCTCAGGCGGTTCTTCTAATGTTCGTAACAATGCGTTGAACGCTGGCGTAGTGAGCATGTGAACTTCATCAATAATAAATATTTTGAACTTGGAATTTATAGGAGCGTACTGAATCGCATCCCGTAAGCTACGAATTTCTTCGATCCCGCGATTAGACGCCCCATCTATTTCAAGCACATCCATATTTCTGCCATCGGTGATTTCAATACAATTTGAGCACTTGTTACATGGATTGCCGGGACTTTCCATGCAATTCAACGCTTTAGCAACTAATCGCGCTGTCGTAGTTTTACCTACACCGCGCGGTCCCGTAAATAAATATGCCTGAGACACTCTATCTTTTTTAAACGCATTAGTTAGAGTTTGAGTTATATGCTCCTGTCCCACTACCTCTTCAAAGGTTTGCGGACGGTATTTTAATGATAATACTAAATATGACATAAATAACCATTATTTCATACAAAATGGTGAAAAATCAAAGGTTGTAATTTATTACTAATTGCTGACTTTATAATGGAAAAGTTAAGAAAAGAGATACTGAAATTTTAAAATATTTGATTAGTAATTTTTATATTCAATTTTTCTAAGGTACTATTATCAAACAATCAGGATCGCTATTAAAGAATTTGGTTGTGCACCTTAATTGACAAATCGGTAAATCTATAATAAATAATAGTTAGCTCCGCTTCAGTGGTCCACCGGCACATGATTCAAATCCTTTACCGCTGCTTCCTTCCGGACCTGACAGAGTTCAAAGACGAGCCATTGCGATGGATTGAAGTTTCAACACTACTTTTTATTTAAAATAAATCTCGATATTGCCGCTCAATGGCGTTCAATCCTGCTATAGCGGATTGCAGGTTACAGGGCACCGCTACCTCCCCATCTAGCACAACCAATAGTATTTAGTATTTATTTTGTGGAGCCGATGGGGATCGAACCCACGACCTCAGCATTGCGAACGCTGCACTCTCCCAATTGAGCTACGGCCCCAATACATATAAAATTACGAATTATAATTTATATATCACAATCCAATGAAAGTAATTCTAATACAACATTGCAAGTGACTATTGTTCAAAATAGTTCAACTGCGATTATATTTTACAAATTAAAAATACTGATAACTTTTTTTATATTTGATTAATAAGCCAGCTATTTAGGAATAACCCGTAAATTCTTCATTAATAACATCACTATCGTACTTATGCCATTTTCTCTCCCATTCTGTTAATTCTTGCACAGGTATGTGTTTCGGTTTAGTAGTCGATTTCTCGCTCACGGACTTTAGAATAGGATTTGTAATCGATTTTTTATTGAACGAGTCCATTTTTTGCTTCATAGCTTTAATTCGCTTTAAGCGTTGTTCCTCCTTAATTATAGCCATCGATGGTTTCAATATTGACGATGCTTTATTTTCAATCTTATGTAATTGCATCGATAGACGAACATCGTCATTTGATATTTCTATCTCTTTTTCAATTACTGTTTGTTGTAATACCGGTTTTTCCATAACAATAGACTGATTTTGTCTTTCCTGTATTTTTTCGGATCTTATTTGAGGTGCGGCTTTTATTTTATCTGATATATTTTTCTGAATACTATTTATTCTTTCATTAATCGTTGTCTTTGTCTCATCCGATTTGCAAGAATCATCCGATTTAGCAATAGACTTATTACTATAGATTGCCACTTTATCTATGCTTCGATTGGATATCGATTTTAAGCGATTTATTTCAAGATTATGAACAATATCAGGCAGATCGGTTTTAAAATTATTTACAGCGCTTTTAATCCTATCATATAAAGCATCTTGAACAGGGCGACCGTATCCACCATTTATTTTTTTTATCAGATAACCAAATTTTTCAACGAAATAGATCTTCTCTGGATCTAATGAACCAATTTGATTATCACTATTATTAAGTTGTCTCATTGCAGCCCCCTACTAACGAAACGAATTTTCCCCGTTTAAAAATTAATCTATCAATTGAATTATTTCCTCCAAATCAGGAAACCTATCTAACTGCTTTTTCGAAAAAACTAATTTACCATTTTTTTCAATCTCGTAAACACCACCCAGTGAAGGGATCAGTTTTAACTCAGAAATTTCATTTCCGTATCTTTCCAACAAATCACTTGCCATCCTGGCAGCTCTGGGCAAATAGTTTCACGCGTTGCAGTATTCAATCGATAGTCTCACCTATGCTCCTGTACATCCTCACCATAAAGCGTCTAATCTTAAGTACTTAAAATAGTTTTATGCAAGAATTATTTTGAAAGTAAATAATCGCACACTAAAAACGCGATTGACCTATATGTTTGTTCAGTATCGGACATTCCTATTTCACACATTCTGCTTGAAGAATATCCGTCTAATCTTCGTTGTTCTATCGACAGTTGCTCTTTGTTATATTTTACAGCATTTTTTGTTAATTGTGGTACAATTAAACCTCTATCACCAGCAAAACCACAGCAGCTAGTATTTTCAGAAATCGTCACTTTTCTCGCACATCTTTGTGCAAGTGATTGCATTATTTGAGTATGCTCCATTTTTTGCGTAGAACAAGTGAGATGTAATACTAATTCTCTGTCAAGCGGTTTATGATTAATCTCTTGAGTAATAGAATCTAAGAAAGTAATTATGTCAACAAACTTCAGCCTTTTCCATTTTTCATTAATTTTATTTGAAATATCATTATTCGGATTTAAAAATTTATACGTACAAGGAGATGTATCAACAACAATTGGTATCTTTCCTTCATTAGATGCTTCATATAGCAAATTAATTGTTCTTGTGAACATATCAATTCCTGTCTCATGATATCCCTTTGAACTAAAAGGAGTACTGCAACAAGTATTAGAGATTTTATCGGGAATAATTAATTTTACTTTTGCCAATTCAGCAATTTGTCCCATAACTTCAATT
>JAHJCW010000093.1 GCA_018812885.1 bacterium
ATCTTATAAACATTCTGAAGTCTGAAATTGAATCTCGCCTCAACATCGTTGAATCTAGTGTACGTAATGGAGTGGCTTTACAAAGCAATGCAAACGTACTGCATGCCGAAATGATAAAAATTGAACAACAATTGCTCGAAATTGTTCTTAGCAAACAAGCCGCTTTTGAGATGCTCTCAGAATATATTGATCAACCGATCACCTATGAAACTGTGTTAACCGTACCTGTTTTTAATACTGTATCGGATGAGCCTTCACTTCTCCGTCCGGAACTAAAACTAATGAATTTACAAATGCAAAAATTAGATGCCTTGCGATCTCTGCTTACTGCTAAGGTGTTACCACATTTAGTAGTTTTTGGTCAACTTGGTTATGGAAAACCCGGCTTAAATATGTTTTCAAATGAATTAAATGATTTTTACATCGTTGGGCTGAAAATCAATTGGACGCCATGGAATTGGCATCGGACACATAATGATCGCCAATGGATAGATCTACAAAAGAATATAGTTCAAACTCAAAAATCAACGCTCGAGCAAAATATCCGTATCCTTCTTAAAAAGGATATTGCCGAGATCAATAAATATAAATTAATGATCCTCAAAGATGATGAGATCATCGCTTTGCGGAAAAATATAACAAGTACTTTTGGTACCCAACTTGATAACGGTATAGTCACAGCAACCGACTATCTTGTTGAGTTAAACGCCGAAACGCAGGCACATCTCAATAAACAACTACACATTATTCAATTAGCCAAAGCCAAAGCCAATTATCAATTTGATTATGGTATAAAGGAGTAAAATATGAGCACTAATCCGATTCCAAAAAAACTAATTTCAATGAATATTATTCCCTTATTAATTGCATCAACTCTGTTTATTGGGTGTTCCGGGAATCATCAAAAATCTGATGCTTATGGCAATTTTGAAGTAATCGAAGTAACAATATCTTCGGAAGCTAATGGCAAGATTTTAAGTCTCGACATAGACGCTGGACAACTCGTTGAGGCAGGTGCTGTTATTGGGTATATAGATTCCACAGACCTATATTTGCGTAAGGCATTTTTAAAATCCCAACGTGAAGCAGCGGCAAGTAAAATAATAAATATTCAAGCTCAAGTGGCTGTTCAGATTCAACAGCAGAATAACATATTAGTTGATAAAGATCGTGTGGAAAAACTATTACAGGATGGAGCAGCAACGACCAAACAGATGGATGATATTAATGCCAATCTGAATCTATTAAACAAACAGATCTTAGCCACAAAGACTCAGGAGAATTCTGTTAAAAAGGAATTGGTTGTGTACGATCGACAAATTGATCAGATCGAGGAGAATATCAGAAAATGCAAGATAGTTAATCCTATCGCCGGAACTATACTAAATAAATATGCCGAAGCAGGCGAACTTACCGGTAACGGAAAAGCTCTCTATAATATAGCTGATTTATCAGAGATGGACCTTCGCATATATGTCAGCGGCGACCAAATTCCTGATGTTCGTTTAGGAGATAAAGTTGAAGTGCTTATCGACAGTGACAAGAAAAACAATCGTTCACTTGAAGGCATTATCAGCTGGATAGCATCTAGCGCTGAATTTACTCCCAAGACAATTCAAACTAAGGCAGAGCGTGTTAATTTAGTGTATGCCGTGAAGGTAAAAGTACAGAATGACGGATCTTTAAAAATCGGTATGCCTGGCGAAGTCAATTTTCTGTCGAGTACAAAATAAACAGCCTGCGCTCATGATTTCGATTAGAGCAGAACATCTGTATAAAAACTATGGTGATGTCCAAGCACTGGACGACATTTCCTTTGAAGTTGGTAAAGGGGAGCTTTTTGGATTTATCGGTCCGGACGGTGCCGGTAAAACAACGCTTTTCCGTATTTTAACCACGCTTATTTTGATGGACAAAGGTCAAGCAACGGTTGAGGGTCTTGATGTTGTGAAAGACTATAGGGAATTACGTTCAATACTTGGTTATATGCCCGGACGTTTTTCATTATACCAAGATTTAACTGTCGAAGAGAATTTACAGTTTTTTGCTTCAATTTTTGGAACAACTATTGAAGCAAATTATGAGCTAATACGCGACATCTATGTCCAGATCGAACCATTCAAAAAACGACTAGCAGGTAAATTGAGTGGTGGTATGAAGCAAAAACTTGCCTTATCTTGTGCTTTGATCCACAAACCAGTAGTACTAGTACTCGATGAACCAACAACTGGTGTTGATGCAGTTTCACGCACTGAATTTTGGGATATGCTAAAAAAACTTAAAACCGATGGTATTACCATTATAGTATCAACACCTTATATGGACGAAGCAGAACTCTGTGACCGAGTAGCGCTTATACAGCATGGTCAAATTATGAAGATTGCACGACCGGACCAGATTATCGAAGATTACCGTAAAAAGCTATATGCGGTTAAAACCAATAACACCTACCAATTAATTCAAGATTTAAAGCAGTTCCCCGGTACCAATACAGCATTTCCATTTGGACAAAGTGTGCATTTCACACCAATTGATGATTCATTCAAAATAAACAACCTTTCTGCGTTTCTATCGCAGCGGAGTCATCAAAATATTAATGTACAAAAAATTAAACCTAGTGTAGAAGATTGCTTCATGGAATTAATGGCTAAAGAATCGGTTAACAAGAGGCAAGAATCATAAACATGGTAA